>JAZUHV010000296.1:0-4343 GCA_045641925.1 Butyrivibrio sp. | reverse complement strand
TGCCGCTGTCATTGCGTTGAATTCGCCTTCAGCACCTGCTTCTACTGTAAGAACTGCCTGCGGATCTGTAGAAGAAAGTTCTGCCTTAATAGCCTTTTCTTCTTCAGCAATGTATGTCTTTACTTCATCAAGCTTTGCCTTGTCGAAAACTACCTTTGCTGTAGCTTCGCGAGGGATTGCATTGTCCTTGAGCCCACCGGCAATTTCTACGAGAGCAAACTCAACCTTCTTGCTAAGACCAAAGAGGGCTCTCGCAAGGAGCTGGCTGGCATTGCCGCGATTTTTGTTGATTTCTACACCAGAATGTCCGCCTGTGAGGCCTGTAACAGTAATTGTCGCTTCAAGACCCTTTGCTGCCGCTCTCTTGATTGGGAGGTGGCAAATGTCTTCCGCACCGCCTGCACAGCTTACGAGAAGGTAGCCTTCGTCTTCGGAGTCCATATTGAGCATGATGCGGCCCTTGAGTGGGGAGCAGTCCATTGCTGCTGCGCCAAGCATGCCAATTTCTTCATCTACTGTAAATACCGCCTCAAGAGGTGGGTGCGGGATGTCATCTGAAGCAAGGATTGCCATAGCGTAAGCCACAGCGATACCATCATCACCGCCCAAGGTTGTGCCATCAGCGGAGATTACGCCGTCAACGAGCTGAAGTCTTAGACCATCCTTAGTAAAATCGATATCGCAATCGCTTTCCTTTTCGCATACCATATCGATATGACCCTGAAGGATTACAGTTGGAGAATTTTCATATCCCTTTGTTCCGTCCTTGAAAATGATTACATTATTTGCATCATCCTGGATGTATTTAAGATTATGTTCCTTTGCAAATTCTACTAAGTAATCACTAATTTTCTTTGTATCTGTTGAACCATGTGGAATTCCACAAATTTCTTCGAAATATGTAAATACCGCTTTTGGTTCTAATCCTG
Source organism: Butyrivibrio sp. (assembly GCA_045641925.1). Taxonomy (GTDB): domain Bacteria; phylum Bacillota; class Clostridia; order Lachnospirales; family Lachnospiraceae; genus Eshraghiella. The sequence goes on along the minus strand of JAZUHV010000296.1, from coordinate 3,414 downwards.
CTAAAACTGCCATTGGTTATTCCTCCTAAAATCATGTTGTAAATTGCTTTGTTGTCGGCTACATGGTGCCTACTTCATGCGGTATTCGCTATGAAGCCTTCGTGGCATCTAGCCTGCCGCTGTAGCCTTGATATATCTAAAGTATCGTCTATTTGCGATTGACTTTATTTTCTTATTTTGTCGCCTTTTTGTACAGCGGATGACCTTTCTCATGGCCTGCCGCCTCGATAAGACCGTCGTGAAGCATAACTTCGATAAGCTTGCTAGTGAACGCCTTGTCGCCTTGCACCACTGCCCTAGCCTTACTGCCAAATTCTGCTGCCTCAATTCCCGAAACTAAATCTCTCATGCCCTTTTCAGAAATTGTGTCGTGAGATTTAAGGTAATGAACCACCTTGTCTGCAGATTTTGATAGTAACATATTCGCAAGTTTTTCCTTTTGGAAATAAGTCTTGCGCATACCCCAAACAGTGAGGGCCGCTGTAACCACTGCGAACATTCCAATACCAATAAATATTGTCGTAAGGCTCATTACTTTACCTCCTGAATCGTTACAAAGCCATTGCTCTGTAAAGTTGCCATAAAAGTAACTACTCGGTCCATCATTCTATCTTTTTCGTCAGGGAAAGCGTTTTCCATTCCATGAACGACATCAAGAACATTATTTTTTCCATCCACCAGCTTCCAAACAGCACTTCCATAAACGTCTAATGCGATATAACTAACGCGTGGTTTTTTAAAGAATTTCTGAGCGATGGAATTGTAGAATCCCTTGTTTTCCATTTCAATCTCAACAATACCATCCTCACGTTCTTTCCATGCATAGGCAGACCCGCGATGTGGAATTGATTCAAGATAATTTGCTGGAACCTGATCCTTTGTTTTCTTTGCCATTTATTTTCTCCTGTCTTTGTTTTGCTAACCACCAGTGGATTTAATCTCTCTAGTTAGTCCTATTTGTTAGCTAATACTCTCGTTACACTAATAGGTGTGAATGTTGAAATTTGGGCTTTTGCTTGCGTAATACATTTCGTAATACGCAGCCTTTTTTCTGTTTTATTATCTCTGTGGTGCGGTTTCCCTCCACCATTTTAGTTTAACATTTCGGCGACTCTACTGCCAGTTAAATTTGCAGATGCTGCACCGGGTGTTATAGTAATAGTTCTAGTTAATCATTGAAGTTCAATAAATTCAAAGTGGATGCTCATTGCTGAGCGTCCACTTTAAATAATAACGTGTCGTTTTGCGTTTGTTACTAAAGGAAATAGTAATTAATTAGTTGCTCTTCTTTACGCCTGTGAAGAAGAATTTGATTGTGATTGCTGTGAGTGCTACGAAGAATGCGAGTCCGCCCCAGTTTCCGAGAATTCCACCCATGTTGATGGAATCTGTTAATCCTACTACTGCGAAGACTGCAAGTAAGATACCTACAAGACCTTCACCAGCGGTAAGACCGGATGAGAAGAGAATTCCGTTATCAGCAACGTTCTTGCGATCTTCTTCAGGAGCAAACTTGCGCTTGTCAATCCAAAGACGAACAAGACCACCAACCATGATTGGTGCTGAAAGGTGAATTGGTAAGTAAAGACCAATTGCAAATGGGAGAACTGGAATTCCCACGATTTCTACAGCAACAGCGATGAATACTCCAGCAAATACAAGACCCCAAGGTAAGTTGGAACCCATAACGCCTTCGATAACCATCTTCATTAATGTAGCCTGTGGAGCTGGGAGCTGAGCGCTGCCATAACCCCAAGCAGCATTTAAGAGATAGAGTACGCCGCCGATTGCAAGACCGGAGCAAACAGAACCGATAAGTTCACCAATCTGCTGCTTCTTAGGTGTTGCACCTACTATGTAACCTGTCTTTAAGTCCTGAGAAGTATCACCAGCCATAGCTGCTACGATACAGATGATTGTACCGATGCAAATAGCTGTTGTCATTCCTGCAATACCTGTGTGTCCAGTAACCTTGAGAAGGATTGTAGCAATTAAGAGAGTTGCAATTGCCATACCGGAAACAGGGTTGTTTGAGGAACCTACTAATCCAACCATACGAGCTGAAACTGTTGCAAAGAAGAATCCGAATACGATGATAATGATTGCTGCGAGTAAGCCAATTGGAACTGAAGGTACTAACCAGAGAGCTAAGATGATTGCAATGCAACCTGCAATAACAACCTTCATTGAAAGTTCCTGAGCTGTACGTTCAGTACCACCCTTGTGGCCGAAGCCGCCAAGAGCCTGCTTGAAAGTTCTTATGATTAATGGTAAGGACTTTACAAGGCTGATGATACCACCAGCTGCTACAGCACCAGCACCAATGTAACGAACGAACTTGCCCCAGAGGGACCAAGTATCGAGGTCGCAGAAAGGTGCGTCTGCTGGATAGAGGATGTTGTCACCACCAATAAGTACGAGCATTGGCATGATTACAAACCAGCCAAGTGTCGCACCACCCATCATGTAGGAAGAAATTCTTGCTCCGCAAATATATCCTACGCCGAGAAGTGAAGGGAGTACGTCCATACCAAAACCAGATCCTGGATAAGCATCGATAGACCAGTCGATTTCGCTTGGGAATAAGCAAAGACCGTCAGCGATGAACTTGTAAACAGCGGCAATTCCAAGACCAGTGAATACTAACTTGGACTTTGCGCCACCTTCTTCACCTGCGAGGAGTACTTCTGCACAAGCCTTTCCTTCTGGGAAAGGAAGAACTCCATGCTCTTCAACGATGAGAGCAGTACGGAGTGGAACCATTAATAAAGTTCCAAGTAAACCACCGCAAATAGCGATGAAAGCGATCATTAAGAAGGATGGTGCCTGAACTGAGCTATCTTCTGCTGCCCACATGAATAATGCAGGAAGAGTAAAGATAGCACCGGCAGCAAGTGATTCACCTGCAGAACCGATAGTCTGAACCATGTTGTTCTCCAAGATGGAGTCTCTCTTCATGATAAGACGGATAATACCCATTGAGATTACTGCTGCTGGAATAGATGCAGAAACTGTCATACCAACACGCAGTCCGAGGTATGCATTAGCGCCGCCGAATACAACAGCGAGAATGATACCGAGAATAATTGAGGTAGCCGTAAATTCTGGGATAACCTTATCCGCAGGAATAAAAGGCTTAAACTCTTTGTTTGGTTCGTTCATATTTTGCCCTTTCCTCGAGGCCAGAGCCTCGATATGAATCTCCAATTTTGTTTTTAACAAACATCTTTGTTCAAAACAACACTAATCTATTTTATGCCGAAAAGTCTTAAAAATTCAATGATTTACTATTTTTTCGGATATATGTTTTTGCGATTATCCGTTCTCGATTTTCTCGAACTATGCATTATTTTGCTTCGCTTTTACATTTTAAACGACTAAAGTGTTGGTTTTATGAGCTTTCTCTCTAAAAAA
>JAZUHV010000295.1:0-7657 GCA_045641925.1 Butyrivibrio sp. | reverse complement strand
GCATCATCCGCATCCTTTGACACGCCGAGGACATCATAATAGTCTCTCTTGTCAGCCATAAATTATTCCTCCAAATATATCGTAAAGTGAGGAGCGATATTCTCGCCCCTCACAACTACAATTTACTCAATCCGTAGTTTTTGGATTAAACCTCTCTGAAGTCACCATCTACTACATTATCATCCTGTGTGTAGCCTGCATCCTGAGCAGTCTGTGCACCCATATCAGGACCAGCACTCTGGCCTGCTCCGGAATTCTGCTCATATAACTTCGCAAATAATGCCTGTGCGGAGTTCATCAGTTTCTCCTTACCAGCCTTGATTTCCTCAACATCTGCATCGGACATATTGTCAGGAGTGGTTCTGTCAATAACCGCCTTTAATGCATTCAAATCAGCCTCAACAGCAGCCTTTTCATCAGCACTTACCTTGTCTCCAACTTCATCAAGAGCCTTCTGTGTCTGGAATACCATGGAGTCTGCATCATTACGAGCCTCAATGCCTTCCTTACGCTTCTTATCCTGTGCTTCGAATTCTGCAGCTTCCTTAACTGCCTTCTCGATATCAGAATCGCTCATATTAGAACCAGAGGTAATGGTGATATGCTGCTCCTTACCGGTACCAAGATCCTTAGCGGATCCCTTAACGATACCATTTGCATCAATATCAAAGGTAACCTCAATCTGTGGAACGCCTCTTCTTGCAGGAGGGATACCATCCAGTCTGAACTGTCCAAGGGACTTGTTATCCTTTGCGAACTGTCTCTCACCCTGAAGAACGTTAATATCTACAGCGGTCTGATTATCAGCTGCGGTAGAGAATACCTGGCTCTTCTTGGTAGGAATGGTTGTATTTCTTTCGATCAGTCTGGTAGCGATACCACCCATGGTCTCAATAGAAAGAGACAATGGAGTAACATCCAAAAGAAGAATATCGCCTGCGCCTGCATCACCGGCAAGCTTACCACCCTGGATGGAAGCACCAACAGCTACGCACTCGTCTGGGTTCAGGGACTTATTAGGTTCCTTACCGGTTAACTGCTTAACCTTTTCCTGTACACATGGTACACGGGTAGAACCACCAACCAATAATACCTTGGAGATTTCAGAATAATTAAGACCTGCATCTCTCATAGCATTCTGAACAGGGATTGCGGTTCTTTCTACAAGATCATGAACCAGTTCCTCGAACTTTGCTCTGGTCAAGTCCTTATCGAAGTGCTTAGGGCCATCAGCGGTTGCAGTAATGAATGGAAGGTTGATATTGGTGGTCATCGCAGAAGATAACTCCTTCTTTGCCTTCTCAGCTGCTTCCTTTAATCTCTGAAGTGCCATCTTATCGGTAGAAAGGTCAATGCCTTCCTGATTTCTAAATTCGCTGATCATCCAGTTAATAACTGCCTGGTCGAAGTCATCACCACCAAGACGGGTATCACCGTTGGTAGATAATACTTCAATAACGCCATCACCGATTTCAATAATGGATACATCGAAGGTACCACCACCTAAATCGTATACCATAACCTTCTGCTCGCTCTCGTTATCCAAACCATAAGCGAGTGCTGCTGCAGTAGGCTCGTTAATAATTCTCTTTACATCCAGGCCTGCAATTCTACCTGCATCCTTGGTTGCCTGACGCTGTGCATCGTTGAAGTAAGCCGGAACGGTAATAACTGCTTCGGTAACGGTCTCACCAAGGTAGCTCTCAGCATCTGCCTTCAGCTTCTGAAGGATCATCGCAGAAATCTCCTGTGGAGTGTATCTCTTGTCATCGATGGTTACCTTGTAATCAGAGCCCATATGTCTCTTAATAGAAGCAATGGTCTTATCTGCGTTGGTTACTGCCTGACGCTTTGCAGGCTCACCGACTAATCTTTCACCATTCTTGGTGAATGCTACAACAGATGGAGTCGTTCTAACACCTTCGGTGTTTGCGATAACTACTGGCTTTCCACCTTCCATAACAGCTACACAGCTGTTGGTTGTTCCTAAATCAATACCAATGATTTTTCCCATAATAATTTATCTCCTTTGCTCTTAGTTTGCTACTTTTACCATGCTGTGTCTTACAACAGAATCTCTGTAGGTGTAACCCTTCTGTAAAACCTCAGCAACTACATTTTCACCGAGGCTGTCATCGTCCACATGCATCACTGCATTGTGAAGGTTAGGATCAAACTCTGCACCCTCTGCCTCGATTTCCTTGACGCCTGCATCCTCCAGGGCCTTTGCAAGCTGTCTGTATATCTTATCCATACCCTCGGCTACTGGAGAAGTTTTATCCTCCGCCGGGATGGTGGCTAAGCCTCTTTCAAAATTGTCCACGATTGGTAAAATCTTCTCGATAATATCACGTGCACCAATTTCGTACATAGCTGCCTTCTCTTTTTCCGTACGTTTACGGAAGTTATCGAACTCAGCCATGGTTCTTCTGTACTTGTCGGTTAATTCTTCAATTTGAAGGTCTTTTTTATCTTTCTTTTCTTTTTTCTTAAAGAAAGACTTCTTTTCGGTAGGTTCTTCCGTTCCCTCTTCCACAACCTCAGCCTCTTCGACTTCCTCTGCGGTTTCTTCGGTAACTGCCTCTTCCACTACTTCTTCTTCGAGGTTTTTCTCATCTGCCATGTCTTCATCGCCTTTCTATACTATTCTGATGATCGGCTCATCAGTTCTTAAAAGCATCATCAAGCTGTGCTTTGATTTGCTTCATCGTCTCTACGACCTTTTCATAATCCATACGCTTCGGACCAATAATACCAATGGTTCCCTTTGCGCCGTCCGCCAGTTCATAGGTCGCAGTAACCACACTGCAATCCTTCATGGACTCGACCGGGGTTTCCTCACCAATGTAAACCTTGATGTCTCCATCTCCATCCATCTCCAGTGAATCATTCACCAGGCTGGCTAACGTTTTCTTTTCTTCCAATGTATAAATCAATTCGCTTGCTTTGGAATGGTCGGAAAGCTCCGGATATTTGAAAATATTCGTTGCACCGCTGGTGTAGATTTGTAAATCCTCCTCGCTGGCTGCTGCCGCTGCAATCGCATCCAAAATATCTCTGACCAGTCCGCCATACTCACCGGCCTGTGCCGTCAGCTTCGAAATGATGGCTAAGTTAATATCCTCGATTGCCAATCCCGTAACCGAAGTATTTAATAAAATATTTAATTTCAGGAATTCTTCCTGACTGATTTGTGTGACGGTTTCGATAATGGTATTCTTGATCGTATTTCCTTCCAGGACCAAAACTGCCAAAAGCTTACCCGGCTCAATCTGGGAAATCTGAACAAACTTAATGGTTCTTCCCTTCTTCGGTGCCGCTACCATCGTTGCATAATTGGTATTTGTTGCAAGTGTTCTTGCCACATTCTGTAAAAGGTCCTCGACCCTGTCCACCTTTTCCAACAGCAGTTCTTCCCGCTTCGTCAAGGCTTCCTCACGGCGGTCCAGTTCCTCTTGCTTACTTTGCATCATATCATCGACATACAAACGATAGCCTGCATCGGAAGGAATTCGTCCAGCGGAGGTATGTGGCTGAATGATTAAGCCCATCTCTTCAAGGTCCGCCATCTCATTGCGAATCGTTGCAGAGCTTAAATTGAGGTCCGTGTATTTTGAAATTGTTCGGGATCCAACCGGCTCGCCTGTTTCCAGATAATTCTGAATAACAGCTTTTAAGATGGTCATCTTACGAGCATCCATTTCCATATGTGAACCTCCCTCTTTGTTGTTAGCACTCATTCAATTGGAGTGCTAATACTTTGACTAAACATAAAGTACCACCGTAAATGCTCTTTGTCAACATGTTAATTCTAAAATATTTATGAAGTTTTATGGAGTGAGTCAAAAAAGGTCGTGCCAAAATCTGGCACGACCTTTTCAGGTACTTTTATTTAGGAAATCGTATCTCCAGCTAACACATTTTCTGCGATTTCTTTTAGATATTCCGCATCACTTTTTGCTGGCCCGCATATGCTTTTAAATAAAATCAAATCACTTTTCTCCCACGGCAAGTTCTCTAGAGTGTTAATAATATCTGTCCTGTCATCACGGATTAGCAAAACATCAGCTTCTCCTTTGGCAGATTTTTTGATATAGGTTTCATAGCATTGATTAGAGGATCCAACCAATGCTGCATGCACTGAAAGTGCTCCACCATCCATATCTGCAAATATCATCACCTTTCTATGATTCTTTTTATGGGGAAGCATACGGTGTGTCGGATTATAGATTAGATTCGGAGCATCCGATGTCCCTAACAGATTACTATGTGCATCTAGTATCGTCCCCGTTCCCATCGCATTCATTCCATTCATCCCGTAGGTAATTGTCACTTTAATCTTCCTGGAAGAAGCACATTTAGAAAAACTTGACAGAAATTCCCGAATCGTTTTATCCGTCTTTCCCAAATACCCCGGGCTCATAATAATTCTCGTAACATCTTGATCCGAAGCCAACACATTTTGAATCACTTCGAATATTTTGGATTGTTCACCCGCGTCTTTGGGAATGTATAAGCTATGCATTACTTGTCCTTTCTTTCCACAACAGTGCCTAGAACATCCGGCCTATAAGGATCTAATACGCCAAAAACATTACTTTCTATATTGTAACGATACTTAAACAAATAGGTTCCTGCATCCGTTTGAAATTCGTATGTATATTTAGCCACGCCTTCCTCATCATCGATTTCACAGCCCTTGCCCTGAAAGAACTCAGCTCTTTCTTTATATACCATTGTTTCATACTGTGTTCTTTCTAATTCGCCATTAAAGCGCTTAACCTTATGTTCCCAATAATAAGATCCTACCATTCCCACAACCGTGCAGTCTCTCAACAAACAAAAATCCTCACCAGTCAAATTCATAAACCATACGTACAAAATGCTATCTCCTAAATTTTTCTCTAGGTGAAATTCTATTTTCCCTACAGTTGTTTTGTATACCTGGTACGTACTATTATACTTATAGTCGATCGACCATACGCCTTCCCCTTGAGCTTTCTCCTCCTGATATTTCGGATCCTCTAAATCCGCATAAAGAGGTCTTTTACTAACTTCTCCACGTAGTAGGTTCTGTTTCCATCCGTCTTTCACTAACTGATTATAAAAATCATCCAAATTCACAAACGGCTTATACAGATAGCCATTTATCTCAACTGCTGTCATCTTTTGATAATCCGTCAAAGAACTCCAAAGGTCCGATTCGGAATTGCCTTGATTTTCCTCTTTGGATGTATTATTTGCACCGCTCGTTCCGTTTGCATTACCCGCACCACTCGTCTCGTTTGCACCATTGCAGCCCACCATCAGTGAGCATACCATGCAAATTGTCAATAACATGGTCATTAATTTTCTCTTCATTCTTGATTCCTCCATATCTATAAGGTTTTTAATAAGGCATATTACGCAAGTAATAGGCCTTATTATGCTATACGGGAGTATAGCATCGCCCACCTCCGTCCAAACTGAAAAAGGCACCTCCGTCAAGAGGTGCCTTCAAGCTATTTTCTTTAAATTATTTATTAAACGTTGCCGGGTCAAAGCCATCCGGTGTTTCTACGCCCAATACAGGGACCGGTCTGTCCATATCCCAAACCTTGGAAGCATCAAACAAGTCGCTTACCAGATTCTTCTCCGGATAAAGGATTGCCTTAAACATCATCGTTCCATCCAGGTTTCTGCGTCCCTGACGAAGGAAACCGGAACCGCCCGCATCCGGACTCATCTGCACAAAGTACTGCGTAGAGTCTACATTACAGAAATAATCAAAGCCCTGGGACTTCAAATATGTAAAGGCCTGCTGGTCAGAGGTATATGGCTTCCAGGTGTGAATATCAGAGCCAAATGCGAAGATAATAATATCCGTATCGCCAACAATGGTTTCTACTTCCGTCTTCCACCAATTGGTATCTGCGCAAAGTCTCTGGCTTACAATGCCGCCGGTATTCTGATCAACCACATCGCCCATACGCATATGGCCCCAGGTATGGCTTGCAAAGTCCCATCCATCCTCACGAAGTGCCTGCGCAACCACCTTTGCCTTTTCACGGTCTGCCAGGATATTTACATTGTCCCATGCATGGCATTTGCGTACCAAATTGCCTGCATATTCAGAGTCAAAGCCTTCTCCGGTAGTTAAATCCGTCCAAACCGTCTGTAATACATCCGCAGGAGCGTAATCAATATAGGAGGTTCTATAGCCCAAAACACCATTGTAGCCGGTTAGGGCAATGATACCCTTTGCTCCATGATAAGAGAAGCCCGGATGTGCTTCAACGAACTGATCCAGTAATGGAACCACATCATAAGCGCCCACGGATTTGGTGCCATCCTTATTATCCTTTTCGTTCATCACCTTGCCATCTTCCGCAACAATCAAACGATTCGGAAATCCGCCAGACGCCTCCATATATTCATAATAACTAACATCATCTTCGGAAAGAACAAATGGAATCTTTCCGGCAGGAAGCATAATGTCATTGTACTGCATATGTCCGGTCTCTGGATTGATGGAGGCAATGTCAGAAAGACGTACCAATACATAGCCCTTGTCATACATAGCCTGCATGATCTTATTAAACTCATCAATCGTAGTCATTACCTGATTATATTCCGGACCCTTTGCACTGCCAAAGGCCTCCTCATTGTTCTCAATCAGGGAATGGAAGAATATATGGGTAATCTGGGTATTATCCGGCCACTTTACAAGTGCAGACTTGTCAGATTCCCACAAGGCAATAGAAGCACTCGCTTCCGTATCCTTTTCATAATTAGGAACCTTTTCCTTTACATAAGCAATCGCGCCATCATAATCATACATGGCAGCCATTACCCTTGCCTTTTCGATTACCTCAAGGATATCTGCGCTGGTGGTTGCCGAAGTAGCTTCCTCTGTCTCACCTCCGGTTGCATCCTGTGCAGTGGTCTGCTGTGGATCGGACGGCTTTTTTTCAGACGGATCTCTTAATAAAAAGAATAAAAGTCCACCAACCACAAGAAGTCCTAAAACTAAACCAATTAAGACAATGATTCGAAAATCAAATTTCCTCATAACTTTTCCCCTTTGATATTACATGGAGTCACGAAAAGGTCCGATGACTTTCACCAGACCTTTTAACTCATTATATGTGTTTCTTACTTTGCGGTAATGTATCCCTTAGCTACCAATGCTTCTGCAGAGAGGATTGCACCACCTGCAGCACCACGAATGGTATTGTGGGAAAGACCTACGAACTTCCAGTCAAACATTACATCTTCACGCACACGGCCGATGCTGATACCGAAGCCGTTTTCATAATCAACATCCAATGAAACCTGAGGTCTGTTATCTTCCTCTAAATACTGAATAAACTGCTTTGGAGCACTTGGAAGATTTGCTTCCTGTGGGAAGCCTGCGAACTTGGTGATGCGATCGATGAACTCTTCCTTGGTAGGCTTCTTCTCAAAGTTCATAAATACTGCTGCAGTATGTCCATTTAATACCGGTACACGGATACACTGAGAGGTAATTACAGGGCTTGCAGCCTTCACAATTTCACCATTTTCAACCTTACCAAGAAGTCTTAATGGTTCCTGCTCGCTCTTCTCTTCCTCACCACCGATATATGGAATGATATTGCCTTCCATTTCAGGCCAATCCTTAAAGGTCTTACCTGCA
>JAZUHV010000294.1:0-3583 GCA_045641925.1 Butyrivibrio sp. | reverse complement strand
ATAAATGGAAGCAATATTATTATATGCATTTAATAATTCTTCCACACAATCCGGCAGTTTTTCTGCCAAATTAATGGCAAGCAGGTATTTCGACAGGGCAGCATCAAAATTTTCCTGAGACAGTTCGGCCGTACCCTGTGCAATCAAATTGCGAACCTGCATCATATTATCATGCGAAGCAAAGAGCAAGCGTGTGGTTTCGTCTTCCAATGTTTTGGCGCTCAAAAAATCCTCGCCACGATAATAATAGTCCATTAAAAAGTACATCGCACACCCGCGGATTTCATCATCCGTAGTTTCCACAATCATCTTTTCCAATTGCGCTTTATATGGCGCAAATTCTTCTTTATCCAGAGTCTCGGAGTACTCCCTCAGATGCTCCTCAATATCCTCCAAAATGGACTTTTCATCCAAAGCAAGCTGAATCTTTTCCCAGTTATGATAAATCTCGTATAAAACCTCTGTACGGCCTTCAAAGGTAATATGATTCAGTTCTTCCTGCAAGAGCACGGAACCACTTATCAGATTCACAATTTCTGGCGCATAAAGAGTACCCTTACCGGCAACCAGACGATTGACCATATCTGTCATATGAATTGGTTTTTCATTGAATCGGAAATAGGTATCGGTTTTGGATTCAATCGTCTCTGCAATCGCAATCAAATCAACGATTGGTTTCATTGGAGAGGTTGTATTGTCATAATCCTCTGGGAAGCCAGATTTTCCATCGTAGGATTTGTGATGTCCCGCAATTAAATCTCTGTACTTCTCCATCTCCGGTATATCACGAATAATTCGCTTTCCGCACAAAACATGACGTTCGTAGTATGCACGTTCTCTTGGATTCCAGTCTCTGTGATGCGTCAATGTCATGCCAAAGATACGCGTATTTCCAATGTTCAGCAATCGGGAGCCTGTTGAAATATAATCACGTATTTTCTTACTAGGAATCGGAACATTATCAAAATATTCCGGATGGTTCATCATCATGTCATCGTAAATGGCCAGTGCTAACTGGGCAGTAACCTTTGCATGCAGATATACACTTAAATCACGATGAATAACGAGCTGCATCAGCGCGCGTTCCTTATTTACGCCACTAATATCAAATGCAAATACACAGGAGCAGACGCGTCCTAATAATTCATCGATGTGGTCAATATAGGAGTAGTTTCCCTTCAGCCATCTGGCATTTGCAAAATTTATGAAAAAGTTAAAAACCTGCTTCTGCTTTTCTGAATTATTGCTCATCCTGATCAAATTGGTCAGAATAATAACAGCATTCACGTTAAGTATAATCTGTTCTTCGGTTACGCTGTCAGCATCTACAAGCGCCTTATTATGATGAATCGCATAATCCAAGAAATGATCAAAGCATTCCTCTAGCGTAATCTCCCCATCCACCAGACGAACGAACAAAAGTGACGCATATTCCTGCGCAGATAATTCATAATCGCTCTTTCGGTCCAGATAATTCTCAGAAAAATATTTTTTACTATACTCATAGAGCCAATAACGCTCCATCTGGTCCATGTCAATTACTCTTAATACATAGATGAAAATCCCTTTATAGAGATATTGAATAACCGTCTGAATGGTCTCCTGGTCCTTCTCCAACTCCAGAATATTCTTTTCTTTGACATAGGCTTCAAATTCACGGAACACCTTAAAACCATCCGCTACCGATACAATGCCGCGGTCGACACCGATTACAATGTAATAATAATATGCCACAATAATACGATAACGGGTTTCAGCACTATACTCCTCATAGTGCTCCATCATTTTACGGTCATTTTCATTATAGGATAAATCAATTGTATCCCCACGGTATTCCGGGTTACTGATTTCATTCATACAATAATGAATCACACCATTGATTGTGGCCTGTTGTTCAACATTGCCCACGATCTCGTAGTATTTAACAAGGCTTTTTAGTATGGCAAGAATTACGGAATAATCATAATGCTGGTAATACAAATCCATACAGCCATCATAGAAGGCCTGCATAATTTCCTCTGTTTTTTCAGGTTCTTCCATATCAAAGTACTGCGTAAAAATTTGAGACAGTTCATCCAAAATCTGATTATTGTCGCGATAAAGATCTCCCTTTCTGGCTGTCGTTTCCTTCAAAAAATGCACCCACTCGTCGTGAGGCATATTCTTCATCAGCCCATGGTCCAAATCGTTCCATTCTCCAATATTTGCTTTATAACGTTCAAACAACTCGTGTACTTTATTCATAAAGCCTCATCCTTAATCACAAAAGATATAAGTATTATACAACATTTTCTGGTATCTTTGTACTACTTTTCTATATCGACTTTATTATTTTTATTTTGCATAACGCTTGAAGTTCTTTTTCGGCTTGATTATACTAATTATTAGAATATTTATGGATGAAAGGATATTCATTATGAAAAAATTTACCGGTTATGAAAAGGGAATCAATCTGGGCGGATGGCTTTCTCAGTGCGGTAATCATTACACGGAGGAGCACTACCAAACATTTATTACAAAAGAGGATTTGGCAAAGATCGCCAGTTGGGGAACCGACCATGTACGTATGCCTCTAGATTATAACGTAGTGCAAACAGATTCCGGGGAATTCATTGAAAGCGGATTTGCTCATGTTGATGACTGCATTAACTGGTGCAAGGAATTAAATCTCAATGTAGTTATCGACTTACACAAGGCAAACGGATTTGTTTTTGATAATGAAGATGACTGCGCTTTCTTTACTGATGAAAAGCTGCAGGATCAATTTATTAAATTGTGGAAGGAAATTGCTACACGTTATGGAAATGAATCCTGTGTTTCCTTTGAATTATTAAACGAAATTACTGCTATTTGGATGGCGGAACCATGGAATGCAATTATCAAGCGTACCATTTCAGAAATCCGAAAGATTGCACCAACCGTAAAAATTATCGTGGGCGGTATTTTTAATAGCAGTATCTACGGACTTACAAAGATGGATGCGCCTGCAGACGAAAACGTTGTCTTCACCTTCCACTGCTACAGTCCATTCATTTTTACGCATCAGGGTGCCAGCTGGCTGAGTACCATGCCGAATGAATTTAGAACCGTATTTCCAAAATCACCAGCAGAAACATGTGCTGATTCTCAGAAGGTATTTGGCGATGACTTTAATATTGAATTTGCAGGATTGCCAGATGGAGAATTAAACGAGACCTACTTTGAGCATTTATTTGCCCCTGCAATTGCCATCAGTGAGAAATATGATGTTCCGCTCTATTGCGGTGAGTATGGTGTCATCACATTTGCTGACACTGACAGTACCCTTCGCTGGTATAAGTCCATGCATCAGGCTCTCATAAATTGTGGCATGAGCTGAAGTGCCTGGACCTATAAGTCCATGGTATTCGGTATCACGGATGAGCATTACGCTCCAATTTATGAAGAGTTGATTCAGAACTTATAAGTTTTTCCTAAAAGAAAAACCCTTGCAAGTAAATCTGCTTGCAAGGGTTTATTTTTGTTATCCAATCAGAGAATTAAGATTTACTCATTTCTCTTTCTTCTGCTTACCAATACTACAGAGATTGCAGCGATAAGTCGG
>JAZUHV010000293.1:0-3244 GCA_045641925.1 Butyrivibrio sp. | reverse complement strand
TATGTCATGGGCTTTAAAATGATTTTGAGTTCAGTGCCTGCGAAAAGTCCCCCCCCGCACATTGTGAATTTTCACCAGTCTGAAATTTCAAATTTTGTTAATTCCACCGAACTTTATGCCTTGTGGTATATACCATATGATGATATAATACATTCTATAAAGCTGTTTGGCATGAAATCAGGTGGGTAGTTAAGGGATTTCTGGTTGGCAAAGGTTACTGTTTAATGGTATAATTCGTCTATATGTGTAACAGGGGGATAACGTCTTGATCAATCAGCCGGAACAGATGCTGCCAATGTATCTGCAGATTAAAAACTACTTTATACAGAAAATAGAAGCCAAAGAATTAAAGGAAGGCGATAAGCTTCCTTCTGAACGAGAACTGAGTGAGAAGTTCAAGATCAGCCGAATGACTGCAAGAAACGCACTGGGAGAACTGGTGAAGGAAGGTATTGCGGTGAGAAAGGGTGCGAAGGGCACATTCATCTCCGGCACCAAAGTGAAGAGGAATGTCCTCTCCTTAGGTGGTCTGACGACCATGTTAAAAGAAAGTGGTTTTGATGCAGTTGATTCAGATGTATTACTTTTTGAGGTGGAAGAAGCTGATCAGTGGCTAAGTCAAAGATTGGGCGTTAACCTCGGTACTAAGTGCTATCATCTGATCAGGCGAAGAAAATCTCAGGGTAAAAGCCTGGTTATAGAAGATAACTTCTTCAATGGCACGCTCGTGAATGGCTTTGAACAATTCGAATTTGGTAACAATTCGATTCGAGAGATAATCAAGGCCAATTATGATCTGATCTATTCAAAATCCACTCAGACGATCGAGATGTGGTATTTCAGCAACCGCATCTGCGAATGGTTTGATATTCCGAAGAATACACCGGGATTGAAGCTGACGGGTCTTAACTATGACCAGTATGGCAGACCACTGGAGTATTCACAGACATACTATAGAGGCGATTTATTTTGTTTCTCCTATGAACTATAATCTGTATCCTGTCAGATGCCCGATCCCGGCATCTGACAGGCGGATAATCCTTAAGTAGGACGAAACTTTTATATTTTTTGCTTTAGACGGTATATACCATATGCCACGCGTGCAATCAAAAGCTTCAAGGAGGAGTAATTATGGTTAAATTTGCAGCAGCAGGTTATGTATGTGTAGACTACTATCCTGACTTTGACAATCGATCCTACGCAACAGGTAATGGCGTAGATGTATTATTCAATCTTCTTCAGATGAGAGATGATCTTCAGCCATCAGTTGTCAGTGCAATTTCCGATGATGCCTATGGCAAGATGTGTCTGGAAGCTTTTAAAGAAAGAAATATTGACTGTTCCCATCTTGAGATTATTCCGGGTGGTGATACGGCAAGTGTTGAACTACGACTTCGCGGCAATGACCGTGTACATAACAACTTGAAATACGGTGTCATGAAGGGCTATAAGTTCTCCGATGAGACAATCAGATTCCTGGGTCAGCATGACATCATGCATACTGACTTTACAGGTCTTCTCCTGGATCGTCTTGGAGAGATTCGCAGTATGGGATGTAAAGTCTTCTTTGACTTTTCCAATAAAATCAATCATCCACAGATGGAGGAAGTTCTGCCGAATGTCGACTACGGCCTGATTTCTTTCGAGGATGATATCGAAAGCGGCAAAGCATTTATCAAGCATGCCTGCGAGATGGGTGTGAAGGTGATGATCGCTACTTTCGGCGAGAAGGGTTCACTTGCTTATGACGGCAAGGAGTTCTACGAAGGTAAGATCGTTCCTGTAGTACATGTGGTTAACACTGTAGGCGCAGGCGACTCCTATTTTTCGGGATTCATTTCAGGCGTGATCGATGAATTGCCTATTTCAGAATGCATGAAACGCGGTGCTGCAAGAAGCGCACACGTGATTTCCGGATTCAATCCATACTAAAAAGGAGGACTTATAATGGTTATCGATATTCATGCACATCCGGTGCTCCTGGATGTAATTAACGAAGACCAGGAAAGATTCTTAGAAAGAAGAAAAGATTTTGGTGTGTTCAAGTCGGGTATTACACCAATCGACTGGCAGCTAACACTGATGGCAGATGCAGGCATTGACAAAACTGTATTTCTTCCTGAAGACTACACTTCAGAAGAGGAATTACCGATTGTCAGCAATGACGAGATGGCGAAGATCGTTGCTTATGCACCTGATAAATTTATCGGTTTTGCATCTGTAGATCCAAGAAAAGAGGATGCGGTAGAAGAGCTTACAAGAGCATTTGACGAATTAAAGCTTTCCGGTCTCAAGCTTAATCTTTCCAGATTGCATATGTACCCAAATGACGAAAGACTGGCTCCGATCTACGAGCTCTGCCAGGCTAAAAGCAAACCAATCATGTTCCATGCCGGCTACAGCTGGGAACCAAATACACCTTCCAAGTATTCCGAACCAATCAACTTCGAAGATGTAGCTTGCGATTATCCGGATCTTCGTTTCTGCCTCGCTCATATGGGCTGGCCATGGTGGGAAGAGACCATCATGATGCTGATGAAGTATCCAAATGTATATGCTGATACTTCCATGGTTTACATGGATTCACCAAAGGGCTATTATTCCCACCTGTTCTCTGTGAACATGGACATCAACTGGCTCCAGAACAACTTCCAGGACAAGGTGATGTATGGTTCCAATAACCCAAGATTCCGTCAGATCCGTTCTCTGGCAGGCATCAAGAATCTGCCAATCAGAAAAGATGCGATGGATATGATCCTGGGTGAAAATGCACTTCGCTTCTTAGGAATGGAGGAATAATCATGGTTAAGGTGACAGTTAATACACTTAGAACAATGAAAGAATTTGAGATGATTCCTATCACTGATGAGGTTAAAAAAGCCGTTGAAGAAAGTGGTATCCAAAATGGTTTCGTATTAGTGCTCACAGCACATACGACCACAGGTATCATGGTCAACGAGCAGCTTCCTTGTGTTGAGAAGGACATCGAATTAATGATGGAAAGACTTGTACCTTATGATTATCCATATGTACATACACATATGCTGCACACATATGGTACATGCTCAGGCAACTCACCTGGACATTTAAAATCCACAATCGCCGGCAATCACGCTATTTTCCCTGTCATTGACGGCAAGATGGTAACCGGTGGCGAGCAGAAGATCTACTTCGCTGAATTTGACGGTCTCCAGATCAGAAAATATTTCATCGAAGTCATGGGAGAATAATTATGATTCTTGGA
>JAZUHV010000292.1:0-3557 GCA_045641925.1 Butyrivibrio sp. | reverse complement strand
GGAATGTGGGTAACAAACAATGCTAACAACTATGGTTTCTGGAGCAATGCAGAATATGACCAGATTATCAAAGATTGTACTGAAGGCGCTTACGTAACAGATTATGATGCTCGTTGGGCAGCATTATATGATGGTGAAAAGATCGTCATGAGCGAAGCTGTTATTGCACCTCTTTACACAAAAGCAAATGCAAACGTTATTTCCGGATTACTGGAAGGCGTTGAATTCCACCCAGTAGCTCTTAACAGAGTTTACAAGAACGCTACAATTGCTAAATAGTTTAATAAAAGTTTTTTAAGAAACAATAATTAAACAAAAAGATTTTGATTATCAGAGTGATCTGAAATATGGTCACTCTGATATATTCATAAAAAAACAAATATATTAAATAACCTAAAAAACGCACTTTAAGGAATACAAAAATGTCAAAATATATTATTAAAAGAGTAATAATGGCTGTTATTACGCTTTTGATCATTACGTTTGTACTGTTTTTGCTTGTCCGGATCATGCCGGGAAACCCATTCCCTTCTGAGAGAATGAGTGCAGAGGCAATTGCAGCAAAACGTGCTGAGATGGGGCTTGATAAGCCAATATTGGTACAGTTTGGTGAGTATATGAAGACCGTTATTTTAAAGGGTAGCTTTGGAAAAGGTTCCTCTCTTTATAACGGTGCTCCGATTGCGACTGTTTTACCAAAATGTATCAGTAATTCGTTTCGTATAGGCGGTATATCCATATGCTTTGGCGTATTGATTGGCTTGATTTTAGGAATCGCTGCAGCGCTGAACCGGGGAAGATTCTGGGATGTATTCTGTACGGTACTTTCCATTATAGGTGTTTGTGTGCCATCCTATGTATTTATGATTTTCCTGCAGTACTTTTTTGCATACAAGATTCCTTTACTTCCGTTCTTCTTTGATAACAGCAAGTTCTTTGTGTCTGCATTATTGCCGGCCTTTTCCTTATCGCTGTTTTCCATGTCGACGGTAGCTCGTTTTACCAGAAACGAAATGGTTGAGGTTATGGACAGCGATTATGTTCTGCTTGCCGAAGCAAAAGGAATGATAGGAACAAAACTTGTCACTAAACATATTTTGAGAAATGCGCTTATTCCGATCGTTACCGTAATTGCTCCGTTGATTGTTGACTTATTAACAGGTGCATTGGTTGTAGAAAAAATCTATGGTATTAACGGACTCGGAAAGCTGATGGTTGACTCAATTGCGGGAGAAGGAATTGATTATAACTATGTCCTTGCCCTCGGAATTATTTATTCAGCTTTATACATCGGCATTATGTTGGTACTGGATATCGTATATGGCTTGCTGGATCCGAGAATCCGTGTGTCAAGCAAAAAGGAGGGATGAGCAATATGAAGAAAAAGAATTTGAAGGCGTCCCTTAATGTTGCTGTAGCAGAGGCTTATATTCCAAAGGATGAGGACTTTGTTCTTGATGTCAGCAATGACATCACAACAGATAGAAACTATGCCTCTCAAGGATTCTGGAAGGGCGTTATTACAAGATTTTTCCGTAACACAAGAGCGGTTATTGGATTAGCCATCATTGTGCTGATTGTCATCTTAGCGTTGGTTGGTCCAACCTTTAACAAGTATGGATATACGGAAATTGTATCAAAAAATGTTGAAGGTCAGGAAATCGCTGCAAGAAGTATGAAGCCTCATGTTCCATGGCTCCATAAATTATTTACCGGAGAAGAGTATACTGATAATTTTGCAGAGCATACTTTTATTTTCGGTACGGATTCCCTGGGACGTGATTTATGGACCAGAGTATGGTATGGTGCACGAATTTCCTTATTGATAGCAGTAATTACGATTGTCATAGATATGCTCATAGGAATGAGCTTCGGACTTATATCGGGATATTTCGGAGGTGTAACGGATATCTGCATGCAGCGGTTTGTTGAAGTCGCAAACAGCATTCCGCGTCTGGTTATTGTAGGTGTTCTTGCGACGTTTATGCCGAAAGGAATCTGGTTGGTTATTGTAGCTCTCTTACTTACCGAATGGATCGGAATGAGTAAAATCGCCAGGGCAGAAATGCTCAAGATCAAAGAGCAGGAATATATCATGGCCAGCAAAACCCTTGGAGCAAAGAATTTCCGTATTATTTTCAAGGATGTCCTTCCAAATACAATTGGACCGATCATTACACAGGTTATGTTCTCTATTCCAACAGCAATCTTTACGGAAGCATTCCTCTCCTTTGTTGGTGTAGGTATTGTTCTTCCACAGTGTTCTATCGGTTCCTTGATCGAAGATGGATTTAATAACATTACAACTCTGCCATACCAGATTTTACCACCGGTTATTGTTTTGGCACTGTTAATGCTTGCATTCAACTTCGTAGGTGATGGTATTCGTGAAGCTCTGGCTCCAAGAATTGAAGATATGTAAAGGAGGGGGTTAAGTGGCAGATAAAATTCTCAATATAAAAAACTTAGACCTTACCTTTAAGACGAATGCAGGTATGGTTCATGCAATACGTGGAGTAAACATTGACTTAGAGCGTGGCGAGACCGTAGCAGTAGTAGGAGAATCCGGCTCCGGAAAATCGGTTGTTATGAAGACCGTTATGGGGATTCTTGCAGGAAATGCCATCATTAATTCCGGTGAAATTGAATATACTTACTACAACGAGTTTAATGAACTTGCTACCGTAGATATTTTAAAGAAAGACACGAAATGGATCCGAAAGAATATTAATGGTAAGCATATTGCCATGGTTTTTCAGGACCCAATGACAAGTCTTGATCCGACAATGACCATCGGCAAACAGTTGACCGAAGGCATGAAAATGCATATGAACATGAAAGAGGCAGATGCCGTTAAACGTGCCATCGAGCTTCTTTCCGAGGTAGGTATCACGAATCCGGAAAAAAGAATGAAACAGTATCCGCATCAGCTTTCCGGCGGTATGAGACAGAGGGTTGTTATTGCGATTGCGATTTCCTGTAATCCGGAGCTGTTGATCTGTGATGAGCCTACAACTGCTCTGGATGTTACCATTCAGGCAAAGATTCTGGAATTAATCAAAAAACTTCAGAAAGAGCGCGGCATTTCCGTTATTTATATTACTCACGACTTAGGTGTTGTTGCAAAAGTAGCGGATTATGTAAACGTTATGTACGCCGGTAAAATAGTGGAAGTCGGTAATATTGAAGAAATCTTCTATGACCCGAAACATCCATATACCTGGGGACTTCTTTCCGCAATGCCGGATCTGGAGACCGATGATGCAAGACTTTATACCATTCCAGGTTCTCCTCCAAACCTTCTGCATGAAGTAAAAGGAGATGCCTTTGCACCTCGTAACCAGTATGCTCTGAAGGTTGATAAGTTGGCAGAACCGCCAATGTTCAAAGTATCAGAAACCCATTATGCAGCTACGTGGCTGTTAGATCCTAGAGCTCCAAAGGTTGAAATGCCGGAAGAGTTAAGGAAGAGAATTGACCGTATGTTAAAGGAGGCGAATGCAGATGGCAGCGAATTATGATGCAGAGCCGATTTTAAAAGTTGAACATATGAAGCA
>JAZUHV010000291.1:0-5411 GCA_045641925.1 Butyrivibrio sp. | reverse complement strand
GGATGTAACTATGATTGCACCTAAGGGTCCTGGACATACTGTAAGAAGTGAGTATCAGGCAGGTAAGGGTGTTCCTTGTCTCGTTGCTGTAGAGCAGGATGCAACCGGCAAGGCTTTGGATATCGCATTGGCATATGCACTTGGTATTGGCGGAGCAAGAGCTGGTGTATTAGAGACCAACTTCAGAACTGAGACCGAGACCGACTTGTTCGGTGAGCAGGCAGTTCTTTGCGGTGGTGTTTGCGCATTGATGCAGACCGGTTTCGAAGTTCTTTGCGAAGCAGGTTATGACCCACGTAATGCATACTTCGAGTGTATCCATGAGATGAAGCTCATCGTTGATTTGATTTATCAGTCAGGCTTTGCAGGTATGAGATATTCTATTTCTAATACCGCTGAGTATGGCGATTACATCACCGGACCTAAGATCATCACTCCTGAGACCAAGGAAGCTATGAAGAAGGTTCTTAAGGACATCCAGGATGGTTCCTTTGCAAAGGAATTCTTATTAGATATGTCCAGCGCTGGTCGTCAGGTACACTTCCAGGCTATGAGAAAGCTTGCTTCTGAGCATCCATCAGAGAAGGTCGGCGAAGAGGTTCGTAAGCTTTACAGCTGGAATAACGAAGAAGATAAGTTCATCAATAACTAATCTTTTTCATCATCAGAAATTCACGAGACGGGCAAATTGCCCGTCTCGCTTTGCGTAAACATGAGGGTGAGCATGGATATGAAAAAATATTGGAAAAGTATTTTGGCGTTTGGAATATTAGGAGCGGCGTTGATCGCTATTACAATTTTATCTTTCATGGATTTTCCGTTTAATTATAAAGCGAAAAATCCGAAAATCCATTTATATGGAGAAACGCATGGACAAGCCGAATACTATCAGGCGGAGTTAAACGAGTGGAAGAACTATTACACAGATGGACATCGTGCACTCTTTGTGGAGTTGCCTTATTATACGGCAGAGTATTTGAACTTATGGATGAAGGCAGAAGATGAAAATATTCTGAATGAACTAT
Source organism: Butyrivibrio sp. (assembly GCA_045641925.1). Classification (GTDB taxonomy): domain Bacteria; phylum Bacillota; class Clostridia; order Lachnospirales; family Lachnospiraceae; genus Eshraghiella. Next base: position 4,386 of record JAZUHV010000291.1, on the reverse strand, counting down.
ACAAGGATTTGGAAGGTACTTTATCCCATACACAGGGGTATTTGGATTTTTTAAATAATTTAAAGATTGCTTGTCCGGAAACCATATTTTACGGAACGGATGTGGGCCATCAGTACGCAACGACAGGCGCACGTTATTTAGCATACCTGGAGGAACAAGGCCTAAAGAATTCAGAGCAATACCATTTGGCGGAAATTTGCATCAAGCAGGGCGAAGAATATAAAGGAAAGCCAGCTACGGACGCATATCGAGAAGAAAAAATGGTGGAAAATTTTATTGCGGCTTACGACCGTTGCTCCGAAAAAGAAATCATGGGTATTTATGGAAGCTATCATACGGATGCATCCTATCCAAACTTAATGGCAGGTCAGTTAAAGGCGCATTATGGAGATATTGTGGATGGCATCTATGTAATTAATTTGATTGCGAATTCTACCAAGCCATTTCACTTTGGATTCGGATATTTCGGTTTAATCTTTTTGGTGATGCTTTTTGTACCAAATATTATTTGGGCAAAAAATCAGCCACAGGGATATGCTAAGGTTGCAAAGAACGAAAATAAAATGTTGGGGATTTTGGAACGCATTGGCGAGGTGGCGGTAACGGTATTGGCCGTCATTTTTACGGATTTTAATCCAAAGATTACAGCACTCGCATCTGGTGTAATCATACCGGCGCGAATAGGCTTTCTAGTGATTGCGTTCGTGCTAATGATTTTATATGAAATTTTCTGGATTCGATATTTCAGAAGCGAGAGAAAGCTTTCGGATTTTTATCGTGGGATTGTGGGGCTTCCACTGGCGGGTGCGACGCTCCCTGTAATGGCTTTCTTTATTTTAGGAGTCTATGGGCATAATCCTGCAATGGTTGTGGCTACGATAATTTTAGGAATTGGACACATTGGAATCCATGCAAATCATGCGAAGGAAAGCCAAATTGTATAAAAAACGGAAATTGATAGAATAATATTAATCAACATAATTATTATATTTTATCATTGTACAATTCGGTAATAAAATGATATAGTTTGAGGAAAAGTAAGAAAAAATGTGAAGGAGAAAAACATGGGAAAGATATTTCGATTTCATAAGGATGTAGATACGGATCAGATTATAGCATCACAGTATCTTTTGTTTCCAACCATAGATGAGATGAAGGCACATACCTTTGAATCTTTGAATACAGAATTTGCTGCACAGGTTAAGCCGGGGGATTTCGTTGTAGCGGATGAAAACTTTGGTTGTGGATCTTCCAGAGAACAGGCACCAAGTGTTTTGAAGGCATTAGGTGTGAAAGCAGTCATTGCTAAGTCCTTTGCAAGAATTTTTTACCGCAATTCCATTAATATCGGTATGCCGGTTATCGTCAGCAAAGAATTATATGACGCTGTACAGGAAGGCGACGAGATGGAACTGGATTTAGAGCAGGGCATCATCACGACAGGTGGCAAAACTTTCTCCTGTACAAAGCTTCCTCAGAAGATGCAGGAAATTTTAGATCAGGGCGGCCTCATCGCTTCCCTCAATAAGGAGGATTAAGCTATGGGAATGACAATTGCGGAAAAGATTATTGCGCGTGCTGCAGGTGTTTCACAGACCAGGGCCGGCGATATTGAAACGGTAACATTAGATCGTTTGATGAGTAATGATGGTACGACCCATCTTACCATTGTTATGTATAATAATAAGATTAAGAATCCTCATATTGCTGATGTCAGCAAACTTGTTTGGTTTGTGGATCACAATATTCCGGCGGACAGCCCAAAGACTGCGGCTTCCCAGAAGAAGATGCGTGATTTTGCAAAAGAGCATGGAATTACTTACTATGAGGGCGAGGGCGTTTGCCATCAGATTATGATGGAAAATCATGTTTGCCCGGGAGAATTGATTTTTGGTGCAGATTCCCATACCTGCGCTTATGGCGCATTGGGTGCGTTTGGTACAGGCGTAGGTTGTACTGACTATCTGTATGCAATGGTGACGGGAACCTCCTGGTTATTGGTTCCGGAAACCTTACGTTTTAATTTAACCGGAAAACTGAAGGAAGATGTCAGCGCCAGAGATTTGATATTAACCATCATTGGTAAGATTGGTGCCAATGGGGCAAATTATAAGGCAATGGAATTTGCGGGCGAGGGACTTCATACCTTGACGATGTCAGATAGAATTTCTATCTGTAATTTGTGTGTAGAGGCCGGTGCAAAGACTGCGCTGATGGAAGTGGATGATGTTGCACTGGATTATTTGAAGGAACACGGACGTGAACCAAAGGCATGCTTTACCTCTGATGAGGATGCTGTTTTTGCCCAAACGTATGAGATCGATCTTTCCACAGTTGTGCCAATCGTTGCTAAGCCGCATTTTGTTGACAATGTCGTACCAGCAACAGAGTGTCTGGGTGTAAAGATTGATGAGGCATTTTTAGGCTCCTGCAACAATGGCCGTATTGAGGACCTTCGCATGGGTGCTGCGGTTATCAAGGGTAAAAAGGTGGCGCCAAAGGTTCGCTTCTTAGTGGTCCCTGCCAGCCGTGCTGTATATAAACAGGCAATGCAGGAAGGCCTTTTGGATATCTTTATGGAGGCTGGTGCCATTGTGATGAATCCAAACTGCTCCGTATGTTGGGGCGCATGCCAGGGAGTAATCGGTGAGGGCGAAACGCTTATTTCTACCGGCACCAGAAACTTTAAGGGACGTGCTGGTCATAAGGATTCTTTCGTATATTTGGCCTCTGCAGCAACGGTAACCGCTTCTGCCATTGCAGGTGAGATTACAACTGCTGATCGCGTATAAAGCGTATTCCGAATTGGAAAGGACACGACTATGAGTAATACATTTACAGCAAAAATTTGGGTTTTAGGCGATGATATCGATACGGATATCATTCTCCCTACTGAGTATCTTGCATTAAAGTCCGTAGAGGATATGAAGCCATATGCATTTTCTCCTTTGCGCCCAGAATTGGCTGGATTAATTCAGCCAGGTGATATGATTGTCGCAGGTAAAAATTTTGGCTGCGGTTCCTCTCGCGAGCAGGCTCCAGAGGTTGTTAAGGCTTTAGGTATTTCCTGTGTAGTTGCGAAGTCTTATGCACGCATTTTCTTTAGAAATGCAATCAATAATGGATTGCTTTTAATCGAAAATGCGGATTTATATGACGCAGTAACGGAAGGAGATTTGGCAACAGTTACTCCGGGTAAGCAGATTGAATACAATGGGCGCATCTTTGAAATTGCATCCCTGCCTGATAATTTGATGGAAATCTTAAATGCAGGCGGATTGGTTAAAGCAATGCGCAAGCGTAACGGATTGAGCTAGGAGAGTGCCATGGGACATACATTAATTGAAAAAGTAATTGGAAATAAAGTGGGTAAGGAGGTTCGCCCAGGTGATATTGTGACTGTTCCGGTTGACTGGTGCATGGTGGACGATATCATGGTGCCTTTTGCCATTAAGAAGTTTGAAGAGATGGGCTTTCAGAAGGTCTGGGATCCGGATAAGGTGGTTTTGATTTACGATCACTTCCTTCCTGCAACACAGACGGATGATTCCAGACATTTCCGCGAGGGCGATGCGTTTGCGGAAGAATATGGTCTTAAAAATGTGCACAGAACTGATGGAATTTGCCATCAGCTGATGACAGAAGCTGGTTATGTAAAGCCTGGTGATATTGCCTTCGGTACGGACAGCCACACCGTAACCTATGGTTGCGTTGGCGCTTTCTCTACGGGTATTGGTTATACGGAAATGGCGGGGATTTTGGGAACCGGTGAGCTTTGGATAAAGGTTCCGGAATCCATTAAGGTCGTAATTGATGGCGTTTTACCATCCAATGTTACCTCAAAGGATGTAATCTTGCGTGTAATAGGTGACCTGACTGCTTCCGGTGCAACTTATCAGTCCCTGGAATTCTGTGGCACTACTGTGGATGCAATGAGCGTTGCAAGCCGTATGACAATGTCAAACATGGCAGTTGAGGCGGGCGCAAAGTGCGGTATTTTTGCACCGGATGAGAAGACTGCGGCGTATTGTAATATTCCTTACGATGAGTCTTTGAAGGCTCTCCACGCGGACGAGGACGCTGTATATTCCCGCGAATTGCACTATCAGGCAGAAGAACTGGTACCAGTACTTGCCTGTCCTTCTTTGGTAGATAATATTAAGCCGGTAAGTGAATTAGCAGGTACAAAGGTTGATCAGGTATTTTTAGGCTCCTGTACCAATGGCCGTTTAGAAGATCTGCAGTGTGCAGCAGCCATCTTAAAGGGTAAGCATATTGCACCATATTTAAAAATGATAGTTACGCCTGCCAGCCGAAAGATATATCGCGAGGCATTGGCAGATGGAACATTAGAAATTCTGTTGGATGCCGGATGCATCATTACCA
>JAZUHV010000290.1:0-1635 GCA_045641925.1 Butyrivibrio sp. | reverse complement strand
AGATCCACCACCAGAGATGATACCTTCCTCTACAGCTGCCTTGGTAGCTGCCAAAGCATCTTCCAGACGAAGCTTGTTTTCCTTCATTTCGGTCTCGGTTGCAGCGCCTACACGGATTACGGCTACACCGCCAGCAAGCTTAGCCAGTCTTTCCTGATACTTTTCTTTGTCGAATTCAGAAGTAGTCTCTTCCATCTGTGCCTTAATCTGAGCAACTCTTGCAGCGATATTCTGCTTGTCGCCTTCGCCATCCACGATGATGGTATTCTCCTTCTGAACCTTAACAGACTTCGCATGACCCAACTGATCCAATGTGGTTTCTTTCAAATCCAGGCCAAGTTCTTCAGAAATAACCTGTCCACCAGTCAGGATTGCGATATCCTTTAACATTTCCTTACGTCTATCGCCATATCCCGGAGCCTTCACCGCAACAACATTGAAGGTACCTCTTAACTTGTTCACAATCAAAGTGGTAAGTGCTTCACCTTCCACATCTTCAGCAATAATCAAAAGTGCTCTGCCGCTCTGAACAATCTGCTCTAATAACGGAAGAATTTCCTGAATGTTGCTGATCTTCTTATCTGTGATTAAGATGAATGGATTATCCAAAACCGCTTCCATCTTATCCATATCGGTAGCCATATATGCGGAAACATAACCACGATCAAACTGCATACCTTCAACAACATCCAGTTCGGTCTTCATGGTCTTGGATTCCTCGATGGTAATAACACCGTCCTTGGAAACCTTTTCCATAGCATCCGCTACTAACTGTCCAACCTCTTCATCGCCTGCAGAAATTGCGGCAACCTTTGCAATCTGATCCTTACCATTGATTGGGGAACTCATCTTTGCGATAGCAGCTACTGCACAATCGGTAGCCTTCTTCATTCCCTTTCTTAAAATGATTGGATTTGCGCCTGCAGCGAGGTTCTTAATACCCTCATCAATCATTGCCTGAGCCAATACGGTCGCGGTTGTGGTACCATCGCCGGCCACATCATTGGTCTTCGTAGCAACTTCCTTAACAAGCTGTGCACCCATATTTTCAAATGGATCTTCTAACTCAATTTCCTTTGCAATGGTAACACCATCATTGGTAATAAGAGGAGCACCATAGCTCTTATCCAAAACAACATTGCGGCCCTTTGGTCCAAGGGTAACCCTAACGGTATCCGCTAACTTATTAACACCTGCGCCGAGTGCTTCTCTGGCATCTGCGCCATACTTAATTTCCTTTGCCATTTTTAAACGCCTCCAAATAGATTATTCAATGACTGCGAGAATTTCGCTCTGCTTAACAATAATGTATTCCTCATCCTCAACCTTAACCTCGGTTCCTGAGTACTTGGAATAAATAACCTGCTGGCCAACTTTAACCTGCATGGTAACTTCCTTGCCATCTACAACTCCGCCAGGGCCAACCGCGATTACTTCAGCCTGCTGTGGTTTTTCCTTTGCCTGTCCCGGAATTACAATACCAGACTTCGTAGTCTCTTCTGCAATCAACTGCTTTAAAACAACTCTGTCTCCCAATGGAACTAACTTCATGATAATGCCTCCTTATATAGGGATCCGCAGATCCGAATTGTTATGTTTTTTATCCGCGTTAGCACTCTTTTCATTCGAGTGCTA
>JAZUHV010000289.1:0-3633 GCA_045641925.1 Butyrivibrio sp. | reverse complement strand
TTTTTTACTTACCTTTCTGATGTTCTCATACCAGCCAACAATGGTAACCTGCTTTCCTGCATCGGAAAGACGAAGTTCACCACAGTTGTGTGTTCTTGACTGTGTCATTGTCATATCCTCTTTTCTTATATACTCAAAGTGATTAATTTAAAGGATTTTTGTAGAATTCCTTGAATTCTGCATAGCCCTGATTGGTGAGGTTATCCTTTTGGAACTTTTTATTCTTTGCCATACGAACAACCAATACCTTTTTACCCTCTGCACGAAGCGCCATAGCCTCTGCCATAATCTCGGTAAGTCGTTCTGATTCTATACCCTTTTCAATCAAAAATGCAATACTCTGTGCCTGTCCAGGGATTTGGAAATTCTCATCCAAAAGAATGGTAATAATACGTTCAAAGCCAATGGAGAATCCACAGGCTGGAGTATCCTGTCCGGTAAATCTGCCAACCATCTTATCATAACGTCCGCCGCCGCCAACGCTGCTGCCAAACTGTGGCACTTCAATTTCAAAAATTGTACCAGTGTAATAGCTCATACCGCGAACCAGAGTCGGGTCAAATTTTAAGGTGACACTATCCTTCTTTAATGGATATACTGCCGCTAAAATTTCCTTCAGATTACTCTTTGCATCATCCGGAAGAAAATCCGCTACTGTCTCACAAACAAAGCTAAGTCCATCTGCCACCTGATTCAGACCATCAAACAAGCCAACGTATTTTTCAACCGCATCAGCAGCATAGCCAGCCTCCAAAAGTTCTGACTTTACGCCTTCTAAACCAATCTTATCCATCTTATCCAGAATGATGAAGATGTTATCGAACTCTTCTTCTGGGAAGCCACTATAAGCAGCCATTGCCTTTAATATACGGCGATCATTGATATGAATAATGATTTCTTTGAAACCAATCTTATCCAATACGGTTGTCGTAGCTAAAATCAGTTCAATTTCTGCCAGATTGCTTGGCTCACCCAGAATATCAATGTCACACTGATAGAACTGTCTGAATCGTCCCTTCTGCGGTCTGTCTGCGCGCCATACCGGTCCAATCTGCAAAGCCTTAAACGGACTAGGCAGTTCGGCCATATTATTGGAATAGAAACGAACAAGAGGAACGGTCAAATCATAACGAAGGCCTCCATCCACTAAATCTGCTTCTGACTGAGCGGCCTCTAGATTCAGCTTTTCGCCTCTCTTTAAGATTTTAAAGATTAACTTCTCATTCTCTCCACCCTGCTTAGAGGAGAGGTTTTCGATGTTTTCTACCGCGGGAGTCTCAATCGGTGTAAATCCGAAAGTTCCATAGGTTTCCTTAATCAATGCAATCAGATAATCTCTGATTTGCATCTCTCTCGGCAGAATATCTTTCATGCCGGTGGTCGGTTTCTTAATCAATGCCATACTCTATTTCCTTTACATATTACTAATTAGTTTCATTTCAATCGGTTCCTTGCTGGCTCTGACCATTTCCAGAGTTTCCTCATCATGAATCAGTCGCTGCAGCATTAAAAACACGCGCATATCGTAAAATTCAATTTCATCAATCATAATTTCAATTGCGGTATCTATATCAAATGCGTGTCGGTACGGACGCTCAGAGATTAGTGCTGTAAAGGTATCTGCCACACGCATAATGCGGGCACCTAATGGAATCTCCTCTCCCTTTAATCCTTCCGGATATCCGCTGCCATCATAATTTTCATGATGGTGAAGGACCGTCTTTAGTACCGTCTCACTATATTCATACCCACTTAAGATATCATAACTTAAGCGCGAATGCATTCTCATATATTGTGCACTGTCTTTATTCTTTTTGGTATAACTGAGGTTTTGACTCTCCTCACTATCCAATCGACCATATAAATAGCCGCACAGCTTCAGTTTTCCGATATCATGCACCAATCCAGCGGTCGCCAGCTCCTGACAAAAGGCTTCCTCATACCCAAGGTTTTTTGCCAGCAGATAAGTCAGATTACTGACGCAAATACCATGCACCATATTATCCGCAAGATCATCGATGATTACTTCGTTTTCATTGTCCTTGTTCATCCGCAAACTGCTTCTTTCTTAAAATCATTTCATCCACACGCTCGATGTAATTTGCAACATCCTTAACGTTTTCAATTCGTTCCACGCGCTCCCCATGATTGAATACAATCTTACTTTGCGCATTGGCCCCGGCCGCATAAATGGATTGCTTCTCTTCCATGATGAGAATGTTATATACGCCCTCTTTGCCAGGCTTCGCATATCCCACATTTTCAAAATTACCGGCCATGTTCTTTTGGCGATACAAATAATATGGGCGCATGCCAAGCAGTTTGGCATAATCCTGCGTCAAATCAATCATTTCATCGGTATTTTCAATCTTATACGATGCATATTGCTCCTTCATCGTATTAAGCCTTGCCGCACGTTTGATCGCCAATGAATGTACTGTCAGATTATCCGGATCCATTTCTTTTACACGCTCTAAAGTAAAACGCACATCATCAATATCTTCACCCGGAAGGCCGACAATCAAATCCATATTGATATCATCAAATCCCAGTCTTCTGGCCATTTCATAAGCACGTTCAACATCCTCCACAGAATGTCTGCGTCCGATAAGGTCCAAGGTCTTTTGGTTCATCGTCTGAGGATTAATGGAAATACGACCGATTCCATGGTCACGGATCACACGAAGTTTTTCTTCTGTAATGCTATCCGGACGGCCTGCCTCCACCGTAAATTCGGACAGTCGACTCATATCAAAGGATTGTTCAATCTGTGTAAACAATTTTTCAAACTGATGTGGCAGCAATGTGGTCGGTGTGCCACCGCCGATATAAATGCTATCCGCTTTCTTCCCTTTTAAATGTTCGGAAAGATACTGTAATTCCTTACACAATGCCTCCACATAGGCATCGGTCCTTGTCTTCCACATACTAATCGGATATGAAGTAAAGGAACAATACAGACAGGTAGTCGGGCAGAAGGGAATTCCTATATACAGACTATAACCATTGTCATAGTCGATGTGGTCCAGGATTTCTTTTTCTACCTTGGCAACCTCCAGACTCAATTGTGCCTTCTTTGGAGTAGCCAGATATTCACTCTGCAAATGTGAAATAATATCTGTATCCGACATTCCCTCTTCCAAAAGCTTCGTTGGAATCTTGCAAGGACGAATGCCGGTTAACGTACCCCATGGCAAATCCTTGCCTGTACGTATATGAAAGATTTCATACAATTCTCTTTTTAGCTGATTACGAATAATCTTGATATCCTTTGAAGTGCATTTGCTTTCAAAGTTGGCCTCTGCTATGCCATCGTGCATATGAATACGAATCTGCGGTGACATCTTTACGACATCCACGCGACAGGTAAATTCATAATCCGACACAGGATTTCCCTGTCCGCCAACCACCGTCACGATTTTCTCGTCAGGATAAAAGGCCTGCGTCATTACACGAACATCATTTTCATAATCATGTGTATTTACGATTAACTGAATCATATCTACCCAATTTAGATACAATACGGATTGTATCGCTTCTCATTTTCTATCGTTGTATCGTCCCCATGTCCCGGATATACGCGTGTATTCTCCGGCAAAACGAATAATTTTTCTTTAATTCCCCGAATCAGCT
>JAZUHV010000288.1:0-2732 GCA_045641925.1 Butyrivibrio sp. | reverse complement strand
AGCAGAAGCTGGAAGAACAGAAGGCTTTCGCGAAACAGATGAAGGAAATGTATGAGCGTGAGAAGGCACAGGCAGCTGCTAACGGCCTTTCCGCATCACAGGCTGCGAAGGAAACCCTGAATTATATTTACGATCATGGCGGATTTACCTGGCCAATGCCGGGCTATACACATATCTCCACGAATTTCGGCTATTGGACAAATCCAATTACAGGTGCCTACAGTTTACATTCCGGAACCGATATTTCGGGTGGAGATATTAACGGAAAGCCAATTGTGGCAGCATATTCCGGAACTGTTATTTTGTCCCAGTATTATTATGGATACGGAAATACGGTTCAGATTAGTCATGGCACCGGTGTGGTAACACAGTATTCGCATTGTTCGTCATTGGCAGTAAAAGAGGGCGATTATGTGCAGGCGGGTCAGGTCATTGCTTATGTTGGAATGACTGGTGCGGCAACCGGTCCGCATCTCCATTTGGGTCTGTACATTGAGGGTAATGTGACGAACCCATTGGATTATATTTTTAAACCATATTAGTTTCAGAGGTAAAGTTTCTTGGAGAATCAGGACGTAACAGAAAATACAGATAATATAGAAAACGCTGAAAATACTGAAAACACTGAAGTTTTAGGCCATGATGAGGACTTAGAGATGGCTCCGATGCCGAAGGATACGAAGAAAAGCTTCGGCTCGGGTGTGGGCTTGGGTGTTTTTATCGGATTTATGGTAGCGACCATTCTTTGCACTGTGGTATTCTCGCTTTTAATTGTTTTTAGATTAAGAACGATTGTATCCCAACAGAATCAGGTGGTCACACCAGGTAGTGAACTGGTATTAGGCCAGAGCGTAACCGATAAAATGAACAGTCTGCTTTCTTTGATTGATTTTTATTATCTATACGATTATAGCAAGGAAGAAATCGAAGAAAAGATTTACGATGGTATCATGGAAGCCTTAAACGATCCATACTCCGTCTATTATACCCCTAAGGAATATAAGGATATGATGGAGGAAACAGACGGCTCCTATGGTGGAATCGGTGTTGTGGTTTCCAAAAATCAGGAAACGGGCGAGGTGATGGTTGTTAATCCATACGCAAACTGCCCGGGTGCAGAAGCCGGACTTATGGTGGATGACATTATCCTGTCTGCGGATGGAATAGAACTGGCGGATCTTGATTTGGACCAGGCAGTGTCCCATATCAGAGGCGAGGAAAATACACAGGTGGTGCTGACGATTCGTCGAGGAACGGAAGTTTTCGATGTGACCTGCACCAGAAGAATCGTGGATATTGTAACCGTGGACGCACACATGGCAGAGGGCAATGTTGGCATCATCACGGTATCTCAGTTTGATGGGGTGACAAAGGACCAGTTCATTAAGGCGTTTGAGGACTTGAAGTCACAGGGAATGAAGGGCGTTGTCATTGACCTTCGCGGAAACCCAGGCGGCCGATTGGATGTCGTAGCGAATATGTGTGATTATCTCCTTCCAGAGGGATTGATTGTATATACCAAGGATAAGAATGGTAACGTTCAGAATTTGAATTCTGACAAAGCGAGTGCACTTGATATTCCTTGTGTCGTGCTGATGGATGGTAATTCTGCAAGTGCTTCCGAGATCTTTGGTGGTGCCATGCAGGATTATGAAGCGGCGACCATCATGGGTACCCAGTCCTATGGTAAGGGAATTGTGCAGACAATCATCCGGCTAAAGGATAATTCTGCGGTGAAGATTACCGTGGAAGATTATTTTACGCCAAATGGTCATAACATTCACGGAATCGGAATTACCCCGGACGTGGTGGTAGAGTTTGACCGTGATGCGTACCTTGCGGACGGAACAGATAATCAGCTAGATGCTGCTATAGATCATATTTTAAAACAGATTCAGTAAAATGAGCGGACTCGTAAGGGTCCGCTTTTATGAGCACGGTGAAGAAATGGATTTTAAATTACACGCACCATACCAACCGACCGGCGATCAGCCGCAGGCAATCGAAAAATTAGTACAGGGCTTTAAAGAGGGCGATCAGTTTCAGACACTCTTAGGTGTAACTGGCTCTGGTAAGACCTTCACAATGGCGAATGTCATTCAGGCATTGAACAAACCAACCCTGATTATTTCCCATAATAAAACTTTGGCAGGACAGCTTTATGGCGAGATGAAGGAATTCTTTCCGGAGAATGCCGTAGAGTATTTTGTATCCTACTATGATTATTATCAGCCAGAGGCCTATGTTCCGCAGACGGATACTTATATAGAGAAGGACTCATCCATTAATGATGAAATCGATAAGCTGCGACATTCTGCGACTGCGGCACTATCTGAGCGACGGGATGTCATCATAGTGGCTTCTGTATCCTGCATTTACGGACTTGGTAGCCCGATTGATTACCGAAATATGGTTGTATCCCTGCGCCCGGGAATGGAGCGCGATCGAGATGACATCATCCGTCAGTTAATTGATTTACAATATGAGCGTAATGATATGGACTTTCACCGAGGCACCTTCCGCGTGCGTGGCGATGTTTTGGAAATCTTTCCGGCAGCTAGCGACGACCGCGCGATTCGTGTGGAATTTTTCGGGGATGAGATTGACCGAATTACCGAGATTGATAGTCTGACCGGAAACGCCAAACTGGAATTACAGCATACAGCCATCTTCCCGGCATCACACTATGTTGTAGCCAGGGAGAAGATGATTGCTGCCACTGAAAACATTCG
>JAZUHV010000287.1:0-3669 GCA_045641925.1 Butyrivibrio sp. | reverse complement strand
ATATTCCGGGCGAAAGCTATGACACGCCGTCAGACTATTTAATGTCCAATGGATATTCTATGATTGTTATTGGCTTTGCAGATGTATATGCAGGTGATGATATTTCCAATGAATATGGTGCTACATCATGTATTGCGGATTTCTTGGAACATGGAAATTCTGTATTATTTACGCATGATACAATCGGATTTAGTACCAGTCCGAACCATGGTCTTGTATATACAACCAGTAAAAATGCTGTGGAAATTTCCGGCAATAATACCTGGTCAACCGATTTAACACGTATTTTGCGTGAAAAGGTAGGTATTGACCGTTATGATGTTACTTTGGATTATCAGGGAAATGAATTTGTTCCGACCAAAGTTTCTGGAGACCGAATCAGTGAAGTTGGTGGATGGACAGACTTCGTATTAAACAATAAGGCTATTATGGGTAGTGCCGAGAACAAGACGGATCAGATGGATGGTATTCGTTGGAATAACCGTGGCACTTCTGGTAGCCAATATAAGGGCTTTACTTATGGTAAAACAATTAACACGAAGAATTATGCTGGCTCATTAGTCACGACAACACAGGTTACGCAGGTTAATCAGGGACAGATTACGATGTATCCGTATCGCGTATCCAATGTCGGTGAGACCACTACTGTATCCAATACGCATTCTCAGTACTTACAGGTGGATTTGGAAGATAAGGATGTTGTAGTTTGGTATACACTTTCTTCAGGTACTGCTGGTAATTATTATGGCGATGATAAAAAAGATGCTGCAAACAACTACTACATTTTCTCAAAAGGAAATGTAACCTATTCTGGTGCCGGACATTCTTCTTTATCTGTTCCGGAAGGAAAGCCATATAGCAGTTATGTATATGATGAACTGAAATTGTTCGTAAATACTGTTATTCGTGCTGCGGTTGCAGGTACTTATGCAAATACAATTAGTGTTACCAATGGTTCTGCATCTACTTCTACATATACAATTATGAGTGAGACTGGAGCGGAACTCGAAAATAAAGCGGATTCTTACGTTGTATATTGTACTGATTTGAATGATGTTATTGACATTGATTTCGTGGCATTAAATCAGGGCTTAACAAATAAGACTGTATTAGAGCAGGTTGTAGCAGATGCTTCAAAGATTCCTGGATTATTATCCAAGTATAAGTCTTGCGATATTTATTATCTTGAACAGGTGACCGGGTCTACCTTGAAGATTGCTGGTAAATTTGCAGAGTATGATAAGTCAATTACTACTGTAGATGATGCCGGATTCCATCGTTCCGTATATTTAAATGGTGAGGAGCGTACTTTTACAATCTATGACCCTGAGAAGTCAGCATATGCATTAGATTTGCCGGCTTCACAACAGGATGCATATAAAGAAATGATGGCCCAGTGCTATAATGAAGCAAAAACTTCATATTCATTCCTTTATATTGTTGCCAAGGATGCGAATGGAACAACCGATACTACTGTTGTTAAGGTTCTTTCCAGAGCACTATCTGATCTTGACTAATTGCCGGAGGAAAATGCATGAGAAGAAAAGACTACAAGGATAACTTATTGAAGCAATTAGAGGACCCTGAATTCAGAAAAGAGTGGGAAATGCTTGATCCTGAAATTCAGATTGTATGTACCATGTTAGAGAATCGTAAGAAAAAGAAGATAACGCAGGTACAGCTTGCGGAAGCTTCTGGAGTAACTCAGGCAGATATCAGTCGTATAGAAAAAGGTACTGCGAATCCTTCCTTACGAACTCTTAAGCGCTTAGCAGAGGGCATGGGAATGCGATTAAAATTAGAATTTGTTGAACAGGATTGATAAAAAACTCGGCGAATATAATTCGCCGAGTTTTTTCTTTGGGATGTATTTATAATCATTTCATAATTTGTTCGATTGGATTGTGTTTCTACATATGATAAAATCACAATATCAAAGCTTTTTTAGAAGCAGTCTTTATAGGCATTTCGCCTGAAAATTCAAAAAATGAACTGAATAAGGAGTTTAATTATGGTTGGCAGAGTAAAAACTGCTGCTGTGACGGGTATTTGCGCTGAAATCGTGGAGGTTGAGGCTGATATGGCACCGGGTATCCCTTCCTTTGAATTGACCGGAAATTTGGGAAATACGGCGCGCGAAGGCAAGGACCGCGTTCGCACAGCATTGCGCAATTCGGATATCCTGTTGCATCCGGCAAGATATACCATTAACTTAGCGCCGGCAAATGTTAGAAAAGATGGACCGCATTTTGATTTAGCAATAGCCATTGCGCTATTGCAAATTATAGGATTGATTCCTGCGGAATCCACGGAAAATGTATTTTTTGCGGGCGAATTAAGCCTTGATGGAAAAGTGAATTCAATTAATGCTGTACTGCCGATGGTTTCGTGTGCAAGAGATAGTGGCTGTAAAAGATGCATTGTTCCGCTTGGCAATGCAGAGGAGGGCTCGCATGTGGAAGGCATCGAGATATATGGAGTGTCTACACTAGGCGAATGTATTCGATTTTTGACTGGAATTATTGATATAGAACCGACGAAAAACTCGCTTAAACCAGAAGGAAAAATATTATATGCGCAGGATTTTGGTGAAGTGAATGGACAGACAAGTATTAAACGAGCAGCAATGATTGCGGCAGCTTCGATGCATAACTTGTTTATGATAGGCCCACCAGGAGCCGGAAAGACAATGGTAGCTTCACGCATTCCTTCCATTCTTCCAATTTTATCAGATGAGGAATGTATGGCAATTTCTAAAGTCTATAGTGTGGCCGGACTACTTCGTGGAGAACAAAACTTTATAACGACACGACCATTTCGGGCTCCGCATCATTTATGCACACCTACCTCGCTGACAGGGGGTGGAAGGCTGCCAATTCCTGGGGAAATGAGCCTTGCTGATCATGGCGTTTTATTTTTAGACGAATTGAATTTATTCAATACCTCGACAATTGAAGCGCTTCGCCAGCCATTAGAACGGGGCAGTGTTACCGTTTCCAGATTAAATGCTACAGTAGAATATCCAGCGCAATTTATGCTTGTTGCAGCAATGAATCCTTGTAAATGTGGATTTTATCCAGACAGAGCCAGATGCAATTGTACACCAGCCGATATTAAACAATATTATGGAAAGATTTCAAGGCCTATTTTGGACCGATTTGATGTATGCATTCATGTGCCTAAGGCCACATATGAAGAAGTGAGCCAGACGAATATAAAACACGATGAAATAGATTCTGCAAAAATGCGTAATAAAGTTAGTCAGGTATATGCAATACAGGATATTCGATATAAAGGTGAAGCCTTTCACCTGAATTCACAAATACCAAGTTCGAAGATAAAAAAATACTGCGTTCTATCGAGCGAAGCAAACAAATTATTGGAAACTGCATACGGAAAGTATGACCTGAGTGCGCGGGGATATTACCGAATTCTTCGTGTTGCAAGAACGATAGCGGATTTGGAACAATGTGAAACAATTCGGGAAGAGCACATTGCTGAAGCAATTGGCTACAAAATGATATAGGAGTGATCATGCAAAAAAATTATTGGTTTTGGTTAAGCCATATTGTTGGAGTCGGTGATACGAGAATTCGCAAATTGTTGAGCGCATTTCATGAACGACCAGAGGATATATATTTTGCTTCGAAAGATGCACTTCGTCAGGTT
>JAZUHV010000286.1:0-4301 GCA_045641925.1 Butyrivibrio sp. | reverse complement strand
TCCATTCAACGTGAGACGTCAGCACAGGATAAGGGCGTGGAGCCAAATGAATACAAGCCAAGGCCGTATAAATACCTCTATCGATGCAGAAAATGTGGTCAGTGGATTCGTAAGAAGCAGGCTTGTAAATTTACGCATTATTATAAAAACTACACTTGTGGAATATGCGGTACCCCGCATGCATTCCGAAAGGTCTCAGGATGAATGTAAAACAAATCAAATATTCATTTATATTATTACTTGGTGCATTGATTTGGGGCGCTGCCTTTGTGGCACAGGCAAAGGGTGCCGCAGTGGGGGCATTTACGCTGAACTGCTTTCGAAATCTGCTCGGTGCGGTGGTTTTAATTCCGGTGGCATTGACCTTTGACAAATTGGGTCATGTAACAAAAAAACCAAAAACAAAGGCTGAAAAGCGTGTTCTTTGGATTGGTGGAATTTGTTGTGGAACTGCATTGTTCGTGGCCGCCAATTTACAGCAGGTTGGAATCGGTTTGGGCTGCAATGTGGGAAAAGCCGGCTTTTTGACCTCCTGTTATATTTTATTGGTTCCGATTCTCGGCATCTTTTTAAAGCGCCACTGTTCCTGGAATATTTGGGCGGGTGTCGGAATCGCATTGGTCGGATTATATTTTCTTTGTATGAAGGAAGGCTTCACCTTCCAGCTGGTGGATTTACTATTGATTGCCTGCGCATTAGCCTTTTCCGTTCAGATTTTACTGGTGGATCATTTTGCACCACAAACGGACCCAATTCGATTGTCCCAGGTCGAGTTTTTGGTATGCGGTATTTTAAGTGGAATTGTCATGTGCTTTACGGATTTACGGGGCGGCATTGTTCCCTGGGCACAGGCATTAATGACGCCGGATGCATGGGTGTCTATTTTATATCTGGCAGTATTATCAACCGGTGTGGCGTACACGCTGCAGGTGGTTTCTCAATCTAAGATGAACCCGACGGTAGCATCTATGATTATGAGTCTGGAATCTGTATTTTCTGCGTTATTTGGCTGGATTTTATTGAAGCAGGCGCTGAGTATTCGGGAGGGAATTGGCTGTGCTTTGATTTTCTCAGCAGTGGTGCTTTCACAGCTTCCGTTGGGGAAAAAATCAAAGATCTGAAACAGGAAATGGTATGGATGATGAAGTATTAAAAAAGAAACGTATTCGTAAGCTTATCATCGTTGGAATTGGTGCGGTGCTTCTGATTGCAGCCGCTGTAGTGGTCTCTTTACTGATTGGAAAAAGACTTTTGGCGCTGGTATCCGATGCTGGCCGCGTGCGTGCATTTGTAAACGAACATGCACTGCTTAGTCGGTTGTTATTTGTTTTATTGACTGTGGTTCAAATTGTTCTGGCGGTGATTCCCGGAGAACCGTTTGAACTGGCGGCGGGCTATGCATTCGGAACGCTTCAGGGCACGCTGCTGTGTTTGGTTGGCGCATCCATTGGCGGAAGCATTGACTTTTGGCTGGTGCGAAAATTCGGTATGAAGGTGGTTCGCGTTTTCTTTAGTCAGGAAAAAATTGACCAGTTAAGGTTTTTAAAATCTTCCAGACAGCGCGACTTATGGATGTTTATTCTGATGTTCATTCCGGGCACGCCAAAGGACATTTTTAGTTATGTAGCCGGACTGACGGACATTAGCTGGGGAAAATGGATGCTGATTAGTTGTGTGGCCCGAATCCCGTCAATTATTACGTCCACAATGAGCGCAGATGCATTAGGATCAAATAAAATATTGCAGGCAGCGATTATTTATGGAATAACCTTAATCCTGAGCGGAATAGGTGTTTTAACATATAATTACATCATCAAGAAAAAGGAAATGAATTGAACTATTTTCCGAAATATTATATGATGCATTTATCACATGAATCCGTTGGATTGATGGGACTTAAAGGAGTACAGAATGTTTAATAGAAGATATTATGAAAGAATGAATATTGGCGTGAAGTGCGTGCTTTATCTACAGTCTGGTGAGGAACGTGAGGTGTCCGCAATTTTACGAGATGTCAGCGAGTCCGGTATAGGCCTTTTACTGCCCGATTATGAGAATCTGGCGGCTTCTTTAAAGGAAGGGCTGGAGATGACCTTTATTTTCTGTGACAGCTATCGTGTATATGGTGAAATCGTGGACAATGTGGTCGAAGGCAATGCAAAGGTAGTTCGTACCGCCGTAACGGAGGAGGGTATTATCTTGGGCTGCATTCTGACGAATCCGCGTCAGCTGGAATCCTATATTCGTGATCGTAAGGTCGCATATTATCTGAATTCGTTACAGACATTTGATTCCTAATGAAACGCTAAACAGGTGGGGGAAGTGGAATGAGTGAGTATATTGCCGTATTAAAAGAATATGGTTACAAGCATAGAAAATTTATCCAGATTTATTTAATGATAGCCATGGCAGTGTCCGTGGCTTTTGCCTTTTCCGGAAACTATTTGATTGCGGCAGAGGCGGCCGGAGTGGCTACGACGGTGGGTGTCCTTGGCGGGTCCTTTGGTGCGGTATTTGGCGCCATTGCAGAGTCCAATTTAACCGGTTTGGATGTGTCCTCTGTTATGGCACTTTCCAGCATTGTATCCATCATTGTGCAGTATGTTCCGCAGGGATTCTTTGACACCATTCATATGAGCTTTGCAAAGCAGTATTCCTTCGGCTTATTAGAGTTTTGGCCAGTACGTATCTTCTGCTTTGTATGGTGTGCCGTTTCCTGGATTTCCAGAAGTACACAGGTGTCAGATTCTTTTGGTGTTATTCTGGAAAATATTGAGTCCTATCTGGGCTTTTTCGTAAATATCGCGGTTCTGATTTCACAGATTTTTATGAACGGAACTGGACTTCCTGTGGAGGCTGCAAGCCTCGTGGACAATGGTGTGACGGCGGCAGTTGCACATCATGCGGTAACGATGGCAAGCTTCACAAATGTCCTCTTAACGGGTGCAAATATTTTAATTGGCTTTTTCATACTGGTTTATTGTGCATTAGCGTATATATTTGTCCGACTACTGTTTTTGTACATAGATGTTATACTGGTGCCGATTTGCTCCATGATTCCTTGCTCCTCCGCGGTTGTAAATATTATTAAATTCACAAATATTTTCTGGATGGGCGTGCTGGCAATCTTTGCACCGTATGTATTTATGGTTCTGTACGGAATCATCCTGATCCTGGCTATTATTTTCTTCCCGAGAGCGGTGCGGGCAATTCGTTATTATGGCAACATTTATACCAAACCATTCTTTAAGAGAATGCGTGGATTCCGTCAGGATTATCCGCTGGTATTTCCAAAGATTCCAAAGCCGATTCGCTTAAAGGAAAATTTGGAGGGAGTTACACTGGTAATGCCGGTATATCTGCTTCGCAAATTAACCAAAAAATATAAAAAATATCAGTTATGGTACCTGATCCAAACTCCGACAGAGGCATACCTTTGTAAGCCAAAGCTTAGTAAAAAGAAACCAAACCTGCGTATTGATTTAGAAAACAGCGTGGAAAAGAAAATGTTCATCCGAAAGGGTGCGCGCTACTTTGAGGTATTCAATCTGCGTGTGGGCGAAGAAGAGATGACAAAGTCCGTCAGACGGATTCATAAGGATATTCATTTCGTATTCAGTAAGGAATACTATTATCGTTATGATGAAATCAAAAACTACACGGGTTACGTAGATTTTAAAGAGTATCAGACGCAGATTCTGAACGAAAAGAAGGCTGCGAAGAAAGCACTTCGTGAGATGAAGCGTATGGAGCGCGAAGAGGCCCGCGAGGCTAAGAGAATAGCCCGCATGGAGAAGAGAATGGCCAAAAAAGCAGCCAAAGAAAAAGAGGAAGACTAAATGAAAAAGACTTGGAAAAGACTGATAGCACTGATGGTGATGGCCACATTGGTTTTGGGCCTGTTTGCTGCCTGCAAGAAGGACCCGGCTCCGACGGTGGACCCATCTGAACTAAAATATAAGCAGTTTGCGCAAATGACCACCGAGGAGATTTTGGATAGCTTGACCCTGGAGCAAAAGGTTGCACAGATGGTTCAGCCGGCTATCTATAATGTGGATCTTAAAAAGATGGAGAAAAACTGCTACGGCAGCATTTTATCAAAGACTTCTGCGTTAACGGCAGAGGAATGGGTAAAGACCGTAAACGGATTTCAGGAGGCAGCGGTAAATTCTGCATCCGGCATTCCATATATTTATGGCCAGGACGATGTGCATGGAGTGAACTATGCAAAGAATACCGTACTCTTTCCGCATAACATTGGCTTAGGCGCGGCAAACGATCCAGAGCTGATGTACCAGATT
>JAZUHV010000285.1:0-5970 GCA_045641925.1 Butyrivibrio sp. | reverse complement strand
ATTGGAATACTCTCTCCGGTCAAAGTCGATTCGTCCACTGCGCTCGTTCCCAAAAGCACACAGCCATCCACCGGAACAACTTCTCCCGGGCGAACCACAAAGGTTGTACCAATCTGAACCTGTGTTATTTCCACGGTTTCTTCTATATCATTTTTCAGAATATGCGCAGTCTTCGGCGCCAGCCTCAATAAACCCTTTAGAGCATCTGTCGTACGACCCTTCGAATACGACTCCAGTAATTTTCCAACCGAAATCAGGGCCAAAATCATTGCCGCCGATTCAAAATACAATTCATGTAAATAAGGCATTGCCGCAGTCATTCCACCCCGCAGTGCCGCATCTGACATCAAAAACAGCTGCACCAGACTGTATGCATAAGAAGCAAAGGATCCCACTGCCACCAAAGAGTCCATATTCGGGGAGCGATGTAATAGTCCCTTTACGCCATTCACAAAAAACTTTTGATGAATCACCATCGTGATGGTTGCCAAAAGGCACTCCAAAAGCCCCATCGCTACGGGATTTTCAGAAAGCCAGGCAGGCAACGGCCAATGCCACATCATATGGCCCATGGATACATACATTAATAAAAGAACAAAGCCGACGGACCAGATTAAACGATGTAATATCCGTGGTGTTTCTGTATCCTTTAAGGTCTCATCTCCCACGGCTGATGTATTTGGATTCGCACCTACTAAGGAAGCTCCGTAGCCTGCTGCCTCCACTGCATGAATCACGCTGGCAGCATCAGCCGTTCCTTCTACTCCCATGCTATTTGTCAAAAGGCTGACGGCACATTCGGTCACACCAGCCACATTTTTGACCGCTTTTTCTACACGAGCCTGACAGGCCGCGCAGGTCATTCCGGTTACTTGATATTTCTGCATATCTGCCCTCAAAATCTCTACTATTTCATCAACTTCTGCACAAGCAAAACCAATTCATCCACCGTTTCATCCTTGCCCTCGCGGATGTCCTTCGCCACACAGGTTTTGATATGATTTGCTAAAAGGACCTTCGTAAAGCCACCCAATGCTGAGCTCGCTGCAGATACCTGCGTCAGAATGTCCGTACAATATGCATCCTGCTCAAGCATATTGCGAATGCCGCGAATCTGCCCTTCTATACGATTCAATCGATGAATCAAATCCTTATATTCTTCCTCTGAACGCTCCTTGGTGCGCATCGCGCAGTGTGGGCATCCGGTAACTTCCTGTTTTTCTTCCTTATGATCTGACTTAGTTTCCATAACAGGCCTCCCCCATCTATACAGCAAAATACCCCCTAGGGGTACCTTAATTCTTTCTAAAGGTATACCCCCAGAGGGTATTTGTCAAGAACCTATTACAGATTCTAATTCTTTAACCAGCAAATTTTCTCATATATTCTTCGAATTCATCTTCCGGCATCGGTTTTGAAAAATAATAGCCCTGAATATTATCTACACCCAGTATGCCCAGTGTGTTTTTCTGGTCCTCCGTTTCCACACCTTCTGAAATGGTCTTATAGCCCAATTCCTTCGCCAGATTAATACAGGCAACCAAAACCTTGGAGCGTTTCTCGTCGCCAAACTCCTTCATAAAGGACATATCTAACTTTACAACATCCAATGGTAATGCGCTCAATACATTCAAAGAGGAATATCCGGAACCAAAATCATCCAGTTCAATTTGGTAACCTACCATACGTAAGCTGGACAATTTTTTCACCAACAGCTCCGCATCGTTGGTCATCAGGGTTTCCGTGATTTCTATATGAAGCTGTTTCGGATTCAGTTCATACATCTCCACTGCGTTTTGCATACGGTTTAGAAGATTCGGAAGCTCAAAGGTCAGCTTGGAGCAATTCACAGAAATCGGAACCGTGCGTATCCCTTTATCCATCCAGCGGCGCAAATTTTTACAGGTGCGGCGCCAAACATAACTATCGACCTCCTTCACGAAGCCGTTACGTTCAAAAATCGGAATAAAATCGCCCGGTGACATAAATCCATACTCTGGATGAATCCAGCGCACCAGCGCCTCAGCACCAACCAGCGCACCAGTTCTCGCATTATGCTTTGGCTGATAATATACCTTAAACTGCTCCTCGTCCAAAGCCTGATTCATACAGGATTCTATGCGGCGAAGATTCTCCAGACTCTTACGAATCGTATCATCATAATATGCAAAATAACAATCATAACGATGCTTAATACTATTTAACGCAGCATGTGCCTTATCGCAGGTAGAAAGAATCGTTTTCGTACGCTTCACATTCTCATAAATACCAAACTTAATGGTAACTTCCGGCAATCCATTGTTTCGCTCCTGCTCGAGAAAGTTCTTATGGGATTCCGGAGAAGAAATATGCTGAATCATTTCATGTGGGGCAAGCACCACCATCTGATCACCCGCATATCGGCCAGCCAAAAAGGTTTCCGTAATACCGGATGCCAAAAAAGCTCCGGCCCATTGCAGTACGGCATCACCCACATCGGAGCCGTAGAGCTCATTAATTTCCTTAAAGTCCACAATGTCCGAAAGCATCACATCAAACTGCGTCTCCGGCATGGAGCGTACCAGTTCCTCCGCTCTCTCAAAGAAAGACTGTCTGGTATACAAGCCGGTTAATTCATCAATCTCTGCCTTCTTGCGGATATCAATATCGCGGAATCCGAGAAGAATTGCCTCCGGTTCGCCTGGTTCTGGTTTCAGGCGGGCATAATACAGCTGGTTATAATTCACTCTGCCTTCCTTTACGCGGTTATATTCTACAAAATAAGGCACATTTCCCTCTGTAGCCTTCAGAATATTTTCTGGAGAGGTTTGCCAGGTCATACGCTCTCTATCATTTTCCACTATATGATTTTGGATATACCAAAGTCGTGCAGTGTCATAATGATTCATCGCACGAGCCGTTTCCACACTTTGCGGAATACACTCTCCCTCATTAACATAATACGTTTCCATCGTCTGATTCTGCGTATGAATAATCCAGATAGACTGAAATTCCATACACATGGATTGAAGAATAACTTCATTTACTCTTTCGTTATTCATTGCTTGCGACTCCCAACTATAAATACTCACCCAACAAAACTACCCAGCAGGGTATATTGTCATTCTATCATTGCAGCAAGTATAATATCAAGAAAAATCAGTACCTTTGGACTAATCTTTTCCAACATTTGAAAAAATGTTAAAATAATTTTCTAAAAAGTGAAACCAAACGACACCAAATGTCGGTTACTATTATGTGAGCCTTACGAAAGGAGGAAATGTCCTATCAACGATCATCTGATTATAGACCTGTTTATAGACAGGGATGAAAAAGCGATTTTGTATACATCCAAGCAATACGGACGAAAGCTTCGTCAAATTGCAAACCGCATCGTAGACGATGAAAGCGTTGCAGAGGAATGTGAGAATGACACCTATTTGCGCGCATGGAATTCCATTCCTCCAGAGGAACCACGGGACTATTTTTTCCCCTTCCTGGCAAAGATTACAAGGTTCATTGCCCTGGACCGCTATAAGGAGGCCAACCGTCAAAAACGTAGTGCAGAATTCGTCGAACTGACTGCGGAGCTGCATGATATCCTCCCGGCAAAGGATTCCACTTCAGCAGAGGCCGAGGGCAGGCAATTACGGTCTGTAATCAATGACTTTCTTCGTCAGATCAACGAAGAAAAAAGAAATGTATTTCTTCGCCGTTATTGGTATATGGATTCCGTCAGCGAAATTGCCAATCGTTATCACCTTTCAGAAGGAAAGGTGAAGACCATACTCTTTCGCGTGCGAAACGAGTTAAAAAAATACTTGGAAAAGGAGGGCTATTACCTGTGAATGAATTAGAATTTTTAAAAGGGCTCAATGATATTGATGACGATCTTTTAGATGCTGCCAATCAGCCACCTGTACAAAAACAAATTCCATATTTATGGGTACGAATGGCTACTGCCGCCGCTATCGTTTGTGCAGTGGTCGGGCTGGGAATCTTTGCACTGCGCTCTCTGACTCCGAAGGATACACCAACCGATACGCTTGTGTCTTTTGCTTTAAATGATGTTTTCTACGACACCGCGGATTTAGAAAACTATATGGCCTATCGACTGGTAAATGAATGCTCCGGTTCGCAAAGTGCCATCAGTTTGCAGCCATTGACTAGCAAGGATTTGGGCGAATTGATGGGCACCGTTGAGGTTGACGGCAAAAAAGTGTACCGCGTTTATCATTATGCAGCTTATCCGGATAGCAACGATATCTGCATCCTGGAGTTAGGACATGACAATTATCAAATCTATGTGAAAAGAGAACCGTAATGAAGTGTAAAAAAAGTATTATGGGCCTGGCAGCTCTTTTAATTGTGCTTTATCACTTTTGGATGCAGCTAACCAAGAGCCCAATTGAAGTAAATATCTACCGTGCCGCCTATATCGGTGTCGATTTATTCTTCTTTGTTTCCGCCTATTCTTTGGGACAGAAGAAAAGTATCCGCTATGGTTCATTCCTTGCAAATCGCGCGTTAAATATTTACTTACCTTTTGTGATTCTTGCCGGCATTGCCGCGCTGTATAAGCATTGGTCCCTGCAAAAATTTGCTCTGACCATTTGTGGCGCCAGCTTTTTCACAAACGGCGGTGGATCCTTCCTTTGGTTTGCCATTGCCATCATGCTGCTCTACCTGATTGCACCATTTTTAGTGAAATTAAAAAATAAGCTTGGTTTAAAAGCATTACTGATTATGGTTCCGGCATGGGCAGTGCTTGTTTGCCTGCTGCAGTTCGTGTTCCATTACACCACGATTTTCATTTTGCTTAATCGCCTTCCAATCTTTTTGGTCGGTCTGTATTTTGACGAGCTTCGTAAGCTTCCGCTTCGCAAGTTTCGTCTTCCGGTTATCTTAGCCGGTCTGATTGGCGGTGGATACCTGGTGTACCGTTTCGGCGGCAATGTACGCTTAACCAAGCCATTGGCTGATATGTATTACATCATTGCCATTCCATTCATAACCTCCCTTGTAGCACTGTTTGACTTCATCAGTGAACATAGTAAGGTTCGCAATATTCCGTTGGAATTCATCGGTGGTATTACCTTTGAATTGTACGGATTGCAAATGATATTCGGGGTGGATATTGAAACTTGGATTTTTAAAACCCTCACTAAGAGTTCGCTCCCAATGGAGCCACGCAAATTGTTGGCATTCTTATTTACAACTATTTGCCTTATTACCATGGCATGGGTATTCCACTTGCCAAAGGACATTATTTACAAAATCAAATCGAAAAAAAAGGAGAAATCTAACTCATGAAAAAATTTATCGTATCTTTATTAGCAACTTCTATGATCATCGGCCTTGTAGGCTGTGCTTCTACCGGCGTTAACAACAATGCCTCCACTCCAGCACAGACCACTCCTGTACAGACTGATGCTCCAAGCCAGACTGACGCTCCAGATGAAACCGATGCACCTTCCAACAATAATGATGCAAACAGCGACAAGACCTTAGGAAATCAGCTTGCAGCAATTTTTGAATCTGAAATCGCTAACAGCACCGATTTGGAAGCAATCGCAAATAAGTTAGCTGAACAGGCTGAAAAGCTTGATGAAATCTACTGTGTTGTAGATCAGCCGGAAGAAGGTTTCTTACCAGGCTTTACCGAGGACATCACTGGTTTCACCACCTGCTACAGATTCGCACCTATGATTGGTTCCATTCCTTTCGTTGGCTACGTATTCGAAGCTGAAGATGCTGAAGGCTTAAAGACCACCCTTCTTTCTCTTGCTGACCAGCGTTGGCAGATTTGTACCATGGCTGCAGAGACCGTTTGTACCGTTTCCGGCAACTATGTATTCTTCACCATGTGTCCTGGCGATGAGTCTGATGACGCATTCTTTGATGAATTCTAAGATTCTGATTGCATAAAAAAGGGCTACTTTGCACTTGCAAAGTACCCCTTTTATTTTTGTCAGTTTTATCCCTTAACAT
>JAZUHV010000284.1:0-7189 GCA_045641925.1 Butyrivibrio sp. | reverse complement strand
GATTGCAACTTTATATCCTTTTTCCACCAGCTTATTAATGTACAAATCGGCAGCATGATAAGGAACGCCACACATCGGAGCGCGTTCCTCCTGTCCACATTCTTTTCCTGTCAGGGTAAGTTCCAGCTCGCGGGACACATTAATTGCATCCTCAAAAAACATTTCATAGAAATCCCCCAAACGATAAAACAGGATACAGTCTTTATACTGTTCTCTTGTTTCTAAATATTTTTGCATCATTGGTGAAAATTCTGCCATTTATACCACCTATTTAACCTGTTCTCCCAGATAATAAAAGCCTTTGCTTTCCTTCAAATCCACATAAACAATGGTTCCGACCAATGCAGCATCGCCAGGGAAATGAACCAGTGTATTATTTTCCAAACGACCCGTTACCAGTTCGGGATGTGCGTCATTTACCTCTTCCACAAGAACAGGCAGTGTCTTTCCTACATCAATGCCACAACGTTTGGCAGCAGCATTGCTAACCTCTTCTAACAATCGATCAAAGCGTTCCTTCGTAACCGCTTCAGGAACCTGATTATCCATTAAGGCAGCCGGAGTTCCAACACGCTTGGAATAAATAAAGGTGAAAGCACTATCAAACTCTGCTTCACGCACTACATCAATGGTAGCCTGAAAATCTTCTTCCGTTTCTCCCGGAAAACCAACAATAATATCCGTTGTCAATGCAACATCCGGCATTGCTGAACGTATTTTATGAACTAATTCCAGATAGCTTTCTTTCGTATAATGGCGGTTCATTTTCTTTAAGATTTCTGAACTACCGGACTGCAAAGGTAAATGCACATGATGACAAACCTTTGGTGTTGTAGCCATTGCCTCAATCAATTCATCGGACAAATCCTTTGGATGCGGGGTCATAAAGCGTACGCGCTCAATTCCCTCCACAGCAGCAACCTCCTTTAATAAGGATGCAAATGAAACCTTTGGTTCAAAGGTGTTTCCGTACGAATTTACATTCTGGCCAAGAAGCATAACTTCTTTTACACCATCAGCAGCAAAGCGTTCAACTTCTCGTATAATATCCTTTGGATCGCGGCTTCGTTCCCTTCCGCGTACATATGGAACAATGCAATAACTGCAGAAATTATTGCATCCATAGGTTACATTAACACCGGATTTAAATTTGTATTTGCGCGTATTCGGAAGGTCTTCCACAATCTGCGTTGTAGAATCCCAAATATCAATAATTGTGCCGTGATCATTCATCAATGTCGTATAAACAAGTTCGGCAAATTTAAAAATATTATGTGTTCCAAATACCAAATCCACAAATTTGTATTCTGTCTTAATTTTTTCAATTTCATCCGGTTCCTGCATCATGCAGCCACACATACCAATCATCATAGCCTTATTTTTCTTTTTTAAGGCATGTAAATGGCCCAGGCGACCATAGACACGATTGTTCGCATTTTCACGTACGGAGCATGTATTATAAATAACAAAATCCGCATTTTCAGACTCTTCATTCACATAACCAACAACATCTAAAATTCCCGCAAGTTTCTCAGAGTCTCTTGCATTCATCTGGCAGCCAAAGGTTTGTATATGATAAGTCAATTTTCTTCCGAGTTCATTTTTCTTCTCAGCAACGACCTTCTTTAAAACTTCAATAAAATAATTTTGTCTTTCAGGCTCTGACTCCGGGATGTTTTGTAATAAAATGTCATTCATTATTTATCACTCGACTTTCTGTAATAATATAATCTAATACAATATCATGTGGTTCTGAGATTAAACACTCCACCACCTGAAAATCATAAGCAATTCCTATCTTAATCAACTGTAAATGTTTAGCTAAATATCGATCATAAAAGGCTTTCCCAAATCCAATCCGATTGCATTTTTCATCAAATGCAGTCCCCGGAACAACGCAAATACCGTATGTAGGATCAATCTCTACTGCATCCTCCGGGTCAGGTTCAAGAATATTCATATAGCCCTTTTTCAATTCCTTTAAGTTATTAACAAGAAAAAAACGCATAGTATCTCCAAATACCTTGGGATATCCTACACGTAATCCTCTCGATTTAGCTTCATAAAATATGCGAGTTGTATCAATTTCATTTTGCGTACTGTGATATAGTAAAATCGTATCAACAGAGAATTGGTCCAACACAATTTTAAATTGGTCAAACACAGCCTTACTGCAACATTCAAATTCCGTCTGAGATACCTGGCTTCGACGTGCACGCATAATTTGACGCAGTTCTTTCTTATCCATCCCTTTAGTAACCAAATTCGCCCTGAATGGATTCGTCCTGTTCCACCCATTCCTCTACCATAATTTCACGATAATTATCAGAATCATCACGAATAATTACATTTTTAATACCTGCATTAATAATATTTCTTTTGCACATAGAACAACAGCAGGCATTCTTTACATAGGACATATCTGCCAATTCGATGCCAACCAAATATAAGGTACTGTCAATCATTCGTTCTCTGGAAGCACTAATTATCGCATTGGCCTCAGCATGTACACTTCGGCAAAGTTCGTATCGTTCTCCGCGTGGAATATTCAGCTGGTTTCTCACACAATAGCCTAAATCTGAGCAATTTTTTCTGCCTCGCGGCGCACCAACATAGCCTGTAGATACAATTTCATCATTTTTAACAATGACTGCACCATATAATTTTCTCAAACAGGTTCCTCGTTTCGCAACGGTTTCTGCGATGTCCAAATAATAATTAACTTTGTCTCTACGATCCATAACTCATCCTCATAAATTATAAGAAATCCGCTAATGTAAAAGCAGGATCTTTATGCTCAACAAAAAGGGTTCCGACATTCTGTCCTTCAATGATATTAGAAATATTATCTATATCTTTACTATTTGCAATTACGACCTGTGCTCCGGACTTTGTTGCAATGGTTGCAGCCTGAATCTTTGCAGCCATACCGCCGGTACCAACATTGCTGGAACTATCCTTACCCATACTGCGATAACGCTCATCAATGGAAGGCACCAGCTCAATAAATTCTGCATCCGGATTCTTATTTGGGTCATCCGTATATAAACCATCAATATCCGATAACAGAATTAACAAATCAGCGCTCACAAGTGCGGTAACAAATGCGGATAATCGGTCATTATCACCCATTTCAATCTCATGCGTCGCAACGGTATCATTTTCATTCACAATTGGAATTGCACCTAACTGAAATAATGCTTCAAAGGTATTAAAAGTATTAATTCGCGATTCCTCACGTAAAAATGTGTACTTGGTTAATAAGACCTGGGCCGTCAGCTGATTGTATTCTGAAAATAACTTTTCATAAGTCATCATCAATCGGCACTGCCCAACTGCCGCACACGCCTGCTTCATAGAAGTTTCGCGCGGCCTTTCTGCAAGACCCGCTGCCTGCTTTCCGACTGCTATTGCACCAGAAGAAACCAATACAATATCCTTTCCTTCATTGCGCAAATCGCAAAGAATACGGACCAGTCTCTCCAGTTTTTTATAATTTAAATTTCCTGTGGATTGATGCGTAATAGAGGAAGAACCAATCTTTACAACAATTCTTTTTTTATCTTTTAACAACTCGCGATAATCGATATTATTCATACTATGTCCTTATATTGTTTGTCCAAACTTTGCTGCAATGGCCTCCGCAACACGAATGCCATCCACCGCTGCTGAAGTAATTCCGCCAGCATATCCTGCGCCTTCTCCACAAGGGAAAATTCCTTTATGGGAAACCGATTCAAATGAATCATTTCGTAGAATTCGTATCGGTGAAGAGGTACGGCTTTCAACGCCAGAAAATACCGCATCAGCACAGTTAAATCCATTTATCATTTTATCAAAAGATTTCATTCCGTCAATAATGGATTCGGCAATATAGTCAGGCAGAGCCTCTCGCAAATTTGCGGCCTGATACAGACCTTTAATCTGAGGTTTTACATTTCCAAATCCGCTTGAAGCAATACCCTTTTGGAAATCTTCATTCAACTGATATGGAACCTTTCCACCACATAAGCGATATGCATTTTTCTCAAGTCTTCGTTGGAAAGATACACCTGCCAAGACATCTGTGGACCCAAAGTCCTCAGGATTAACCGTTACAATAATTGCCGAATTTGCGTTCGATCCATTTCTGCCTGCATAGCTCATACCATTCACACAGGTTTCTTCTGCCTCAGAAGATGCATTCACCACATATCCGCCCGGACACATGCAAAAAGAAAAGACTCCACGTCCATTTTCTGCCTTTGCAGTCACCTTATAATCCGCTGTTGGTAAAGATATTTCTGCCAAATCACCATATGCATTACGATTAATTAAATTTTGTGAATGCTCCAATCTGCAGCCTACTGCAAATGACTTTGCTTCCATCATAACCTGGTGATTTGCCAATGTTTCAAAAGTATCTCTCGCACTATGACCGAGTGCCAATACAACAGTATCTGTTTCCATTGTATATTTATGATTGATTTCCAATCCGGTAATTGAATGATTTGTAAAGAAAAAATCTGTTACCTGATTTCCAAAATTCACTGTACTTCCAAGGCGCATAATTTCCTCAGAAATATTATGAACGACTTTTGCTAATACATCTGTTCCCACATGCGGTTTGTTATCATAAAGAATATTTTCGCCTGCACCGAACTCCACAAAGGTTTCTAATACCTTTCGAATTCGACCGCTAGGATCTTTAATGCCGGTATTTAGTTTTCCATCTGAGAAAGTACCTGCGCCACCCTCTCCAAACTGAATATTCGTATTCAAATCCAGTTCGCCGGTTTCCCAAAAGTGCTGAACCGTTTTCGTTCTATTCTCTACAGATTGCCCACGTTCCAATAAAGTTACAACAAATCCTGCTCTTGCTAAAAATAATGCAGCAAACAATCCCGCCGGACCACTACCAATTATCGTTACAGGATGTCCTTTTTTATTACATTCCGGGAACTGATAATTTACTGGATTTACAAGCGTTACATCTTTATGATGCAATTTGTTAACAAAAGATTTTTCATCCAGATTAGGTAAGGAAACATTTACACTAAGTACATAATGAATATCATCCTTATGTCTGCAATCCAAAGAGCGTTTCACAATTTGGATTACACATTTTTGCTGGTCATTTTTTAATCGCAGCATTTTACGAACCTGTTGTGTTAATTGTTGCTCCGTGTATTGTAAAGGTAATTTTAGTTGATTAATTCGTATCATATTGTTTATACTTTCTTTGCCATTCTGGCAGCAGATTCGCCAGCTAAATTTCCGGACGAAAATGCCCATTGCAAATTATATCCGCCACAGATTCCATCCACATCTAATAGTTCTCCTGCGAAATACAACCCAGGAACCAATTTAGACATCATTGTATCCATATCGATTTCATGAAGCATTACACCACCAGCGCAAACCTGAGCCTGATCAAATCCTGCAGTGTCATATGGCGTCACTTCAAAGCTTATGATAGTTTGTAAAAGTTTTAATTCTTCTTTTGCAGATACTTCCTTGCATAACTTATTAGGATTTAAGCCACTTTTTTTCACTAAAACAGATGCGAGTTTCTTAGGAAGCAAACCATTTAAAGCAGCTGCAATACCAAGGCCTGCATTAATTACCATACAATGTTTTAATGCATTTTCAACCTGCGTATCGGTTAAATCCGGCAGAAATCGAATTTGTATCATCGGATGTAAGTTACGTTCCATCGCACGTTTTATAGTTCTGGAGACAATGAATGTCGGTATCCCCGAAATACCATAATCTGCCAATTGCAATTCTCCAACATTAGAATCCAATACTTCCTGATTCGATATGACTGAAATTTTTGCAGCCACACGAACGCCGGAGCATTCCTTCCAAAATTCCCCAGTACACTTTACCTGTGTTAAGGCAGGAATTACAGAGTTTACAGAATGTCCAAAATTTTTGGCAAGCAAATAACCGGAACCATCCGATCCTGTCTTTGGCGCTGCCTTAGAGCCGCAAGCTAAAATCATCGTTTTACAAGATATTTTCCCCTGCTTGGCAGTAATGATAAAATGGTCTGAAATTTTTTGAATGTCACAGCCTACAAATACATCAACTTTTTGATTTGCCAGCTCATTCCTTAAAAAATCAAGGACAGTTGATGCCTGATCGGATAATGGATACACATAACCGCTTCGTTCATGTGTATACATACCTAGTCCTTCAAAAAAGTCCACAACCGCATTTTGATCAAATTTCTTAACTACATGAAAAAAATCTGTTCCCGAATCACTTCGAAAACAGTTTTCTGTCATATGATAGTTTGTTAAATTGCACTTTCCATTTCCAGTCATTAATATCTTAGCGCCAACACGTTCTTTATGCTCTAAAATACATACAGCTGCTCCAAGTCTTGCAGCGCTGATGGCCGCCATCATTCCGGCAGGGCCACCACCAATGACTACAACATCATATTGATTCATTGTATCCCCTTTATCCCCTGGTAATTCCAAGAGACTTTAGAATTTCTTCCTGTCGTTCTTCCATAACTTTTGCTTCATCAGCTTCCATATGATCATAACCCATCAAATGCAGCATGCTATGTGCTATTAAAAAAGCGTATTCGCGTTCATTAGAATGACCGAAGGATTCTGCCTGTTCCTTTACACGATCTAAGTTTATGACAATATCACCAAGCATCAGCTCACCGGATTCCGGATTAAAATATGCATCTGTATCTTCTAAAAAATCGAAATTCCCTTCGGTTTCATAATCAACTAACGGGAAGGATAACACGTCCGTAGGTGAATCGATCTGACGATATTCCCGATTGATTTCATGAATGCCCTCATGATTGGTCAATGTAATATCCACTTCAACCTCATAGGGACACTTCTCATAATCAAGAGCAGCATTGATTACCTGGTCTGCCAATTCTTCATAGTCCAGTCCTAAATCCAGTTCATATTCCTGTTCAAAACGAATGGTCATATTATTCCTCGTTCTTTTTTTCTGATTTTTTCTGCTTTCTGTCAATACTATGACGTTCTTTATTCAGCTTGCTTTGCTTTGTTTCAAAGGCATCATACGCATTCACGATTTTTTGTACCAATGGATGTCTGACAACATCCTGACTTGATAATTTAACAATTCCAATTTCATCAATTTCGGAAATTACCTTTAATGCAACATCCAATCCTGAAGTCTGGTCTTTTGGCAAATCCTTTTGTGT
>JAZUHV010000283.1:0-19535 GCA_045641925.1 Butyrivibrio sp. | reverse complement strand
TAATAAAGCATTAATTGAAAAATTGACGTATGGTTGAATTACGTTTGATACGAAATTAACAAATTAAGTCGAGAATATAGCAAATTAAGTAAATTTAGCCTGTTTAGCCTACAGATTGCGTATAGTCAAGATGTCGAAGAGAGATTAGGTTTGGAATGAAAGAATAGATAATCATCTTTGGAGCTGAATGGGTAGAGGAACGGACAAAGGATTGCCTTCGGGCAA
Organism: Butyrivibrio sp.; assembly: GCA_045641925.1. Lineage (GTDB taxonomy): Bacteria > Bacillota > Clostridia > Lachnospirales > Lachnospiraceae > Eshraghiella. The sequence goes on along the minus strand of JAZUHV010000283.1, from coordinate 19,310 downwards.
TCCTTTTTGATATAGTGAAAGAAGGAACCCTTAAGGAGGTATTGTCTTGATTCGTATTGCAATCTGCGATGACTCACCAGAGGATATGCTGGTGACTTTTCTTCATGTAAGTAAATATGTCGAAACGCACAGCATGGATGCAACGATCACCAAATTCATGCATCCGGATGACCTCGTGATGGCAATCGAAAAGGAAGCCTTTGATCTCTATATTCTGGACATTCTGATGCCGATGATGAACGGCGTGGAAGTTGGAAGGATGATTAGAAGACGCGATATGCTAGGTAAGATTGTGTATCTGACTTCAGATGCAGAATTTGCCCTGGAATCCTTCCAGACATATCCGTTCAATTATTTATTAAAGCCCGTCCGCAAGGAAGAATTGTACGCGGTATTAGATGCCTTTGCGGCATCTCTGGATACACGTTCAGAGTCTGTTGATGTGAAGACGAAGGATGGACTTAAGACGATTCCTGTTGCCCAAATTCTATATCTAGAGTATCTGAATCATACAACATTATTTCACCTGACGGGGGGACAAATGATTCGTACGACGACCATGGTGGAGAACTTTAGTCAATATACGCAGGCATTTGTCGATAGTGGACGATTTGCTAGACCGCACGCGTCCTATGTGGTAAATCTGCAACGCATTCGTAATCTTAATAAGAATGAGCTTGAGATGGAGGATGGCAGTATCATTCAGGTGTCGCGAAGCCGTTCTGCGGAGATCAAGGAGCAGTATACGAATTTTCTGAGGGGGTAAAGGATGGCAGTTACCGAGATTAATTACGCGATTGCGCAGCAGCTTCTTAGCATTGGATTAGATGTCTGGACATCCATCGAGATGGTGGGAGGTAAGGATATTTACCTGGCTGTGCTATTGGAGTTCTGTGAGAATGCCAAGAATCGTATGTGTCGGATTGAGGAGGATCTGAAGAATGAGGATTATAAGGATTTGCATATTCAGGTACATGCTCTGAAAAATGTAACTAGCATGATTGGCGCTGGTACGTTGAGCGCACAGGCAAAGGAAACGGAAACCGCTCTGAAGGAGTTGCACGTAGACCAAATTCGACTGGATATTCCCATTCTTCTGGCAAACTACCAGTTGCTGTATGATAATCTGACAAGAATTTTAGACTGTGCGAGTCAGGAGTCTGCGTGAAATATCCGTTGTTTGCGAGGCTGAAATTGACTAATCTTGTTTGATGTTATATACTTCGATTTGTTGTAAAGATAGGAATCCGCCGCGTGATGGTGGACGAATGACAAGAAAAGAATCTTTGTAAGGATAAAAGGAGATTTACCAATGAGTTTATTAGAGCAGTGGAGAAATATGGCCTATAATCACCAGCAGTTAACAAAGCAGCAGTCTGACAACTTCTGGATGAATTATTTTGGATATGAGAAGACCATTTACGAGCAGATTTTAGCAGATCCTAAGAACCCAGTGAAGGGGACAGTAAAGGAATTAGCTGAGAAGTTCAATGTGGAACTGATGATTATGGTGGGCTTCTTGGATGGTATCAATGATAGCCTAAAGACACCAAATCCTATCGAGACGATGGAGGAGGATACCGAGGTTAGCTTGGATTACGATATCGAGGGCCTGTACATGCGCATGGTAGATGCTAAGGCTGAGTGGTTGTACACGATTCCTGCATGGGATGAGCTGCTGACCGAGGAGCGTCGTAGAGAACTCTATCACGAGGGCAAGTTGATGGGCACAGTCATCAAGGGTGCCAAGATTGGACGTAATGATCCATGTCCTTGTGGCTCCGGTCTTAAGTACAAGAAGTGCTGCGGTAAGAATGCATAATACATAAGCATAGAATAGGCGGAAATCTTAGGATTTCCGCCTTCTTTTTGGCATTGTCCACGCATTGCCAATCCTTATATTCGGAGCCTTTGTTGCAATCGCATTGATGAGCGAGGCAATGACTGGTTCGGAAAGGTGTGGGATATGATGCGTTTTCTTACTGTCATTAACCACGCAAAGCTCGTGTACCATACGGGCTTGTCCGTGTGGATGATGAACCTTGTGTGTCTGATAAATCCAAGTGATATGGGACAGCGGCTGAATCACGATATCGTCCTTTAAGAGGGCGATGAAGAAGGATTCTGTCACGTATAGATTGCGTCGCCCAATCGGAATTGCCTCGGCAAATTCTTTCGTAGCGAGCTTAAACTGCACGCGTGCCTTGCCAGTACGATGGAGTCGCAGGACACATATGGAAAGAGATGGATGGATAAGGACAGCTAGCAAATAGAGAAATCCAAGCGCAGCCAGACAGAACATGATGTGGAGCGCTATGATGGCAAAATATAAGAAGCCATTGTTATAGTCATACTCATTCAGAATGATGGGACAGATGGCATTGGCGACATCGTTTTGATTGAAGGTAATGGCTTCGGCGATATGACTGCAGATGCGCTGATAAGCGGTTTCATCCTCGTAACGTGTAGCCGTGAAGGTCAGATGATCAATGGTTTCTCCATAGGGATGGAGGGCATTGATTGTCAGGATGGCGAGGTAGCAGGTGCCATCCTCAAAGCTATAGTATACGCGAGCGCGCTCCTTGCCACCAGCGCGGAGGTCAAGGCCTGCATCATAGAATGGGCCGGCAGTAACCGTAATTCCGAGAGCGGTATCATCTACGAGCGATACAGCTTCATGGAGGCTTTGAATGGGCGCATCACCCTTACGGAGTTCGGGGAAAGAGAGCAACAGTAATCCGGTAATCACCATCAGTATGGATGGAAGAATGATTCGCGGCCATGTCTGTTCACGGATATATGCAGTTAGGCTTTTGTGATTCGCGCTTTGCATGGGAAACAACCTTGTTTGTAAAGAATCCGCCAAAATACTAGAAAATGGCGCGATTTCAGTATAAAATAGGAACGAAAATTGTGCAAGAGGAGACTCGTGATGAAAGCATATACGACATTTGCTAAGGTTTATGACAGTTTTATGAGAGACATTCCTTATGGTAGATGGTGTCACAGCATCGTGGCCTATCTGAAGCAGCATGGATATGAAACCGCACGAATTCTAGAGCTTGGCTGTGGAACAGGATCGATGACGATTCGTTTAGCACGTGTGGGCTATACGATGATCGGTACGGATATTTCTGCAGAGATGCTGGAACGCGCCAAGAAACGCAGTGTGAAGGCAAATGTGAAGATTCAGTATGATATACAGGATATGCGCGCTATCGATTTAGAGGAAGAGGTGGATGTCGTTCTCTCTGTATGCGATAGCATGAATTATCTGATGGACCTAGAGGAGCTACAGGCGACCTTAGAAGGCGCATATCGTACCTTAAGAGAGGGGGGATGCTTTCTTTTTGACATGAAGACGCGAGCCTTCTACCAGAGCTTGGGTGATGCAACCTTTACCGATACGAATGAGCACGGAACCTATATTTGGGAAAATGAGTTCGATGAGGAATCTGGTAATAATTATTACGATTTGACCTTCTTTCTGGCTAGACCATTAGGACTCTTTGCCAAGCAGACAGAGGAACACGTACAGCATGTGTTTGCGGCAGAGGACGTGCTACGCCTTGCCAAGGAGTGTGGCTTCAAAGAAGCTGTACAGTATGGTATGGATATCAAGAGTGAAGCAGATGAAACAGCGGAGCGCACGTACTTTGTGATGACAAAATAAATATACGTCTTAGCTAGGTGGGAATCAGCCACAAGGTGGAGAATGATAGATAATTAGGAAGGAATGAAAAGAATGAAGGATTATTTAATTAGAGCAATAGCAGCGAATGGACAGGTAAGAGCCTTTGCTGCGTTGACGACACAGACAGTTGAATTCGCTAGAAATGCTCATGATACCAGCCCAGTCGTGACGGCAGGCCTTGGAAGACTTTTAACAGCGGGTGCCCTGATGGGAAGCATGATGAAGGGCGATGCGGATATTCTGACGCTAAAAGCAGAGGGAAGTGGCCCTGTGGGGCATATTTTGGTAACCGCAGATTCCAAGGGGCATGTAAAAGGCTATGCAGCCAATCCACAGGTGGATATTCCACCTAAGTCCAAGGGGAAACTGGATGTTGGTGGCTCTCTGGGTGTGGGCCTTTTGACAGTCATCAAGGATCTGGGACTGAAGGAGCCTTACAGTGGATCCTGCGAGCTAGTGACGGGTGAGATTGGTGATGACTTGACCTATTATTTTGTTACTTCTGAGCAAACGCCATCGAGCGTAGGTCTAGGAGTCCTCGTATCCACAGAAAATACTGTGGCTGTGGCGGGTGGCTTTATCATTCAGCTGATGCCGGATGCTACTGAGGAGACCATTACAGCCCTAGAGGAGGAGCTGTCAAAGGTGACTTCCATTACGGGTATGCTGGCAAGTGGGATGACACCGGAGGATATTTTAAAGCAGATTCTAGGCAGACTGGATGTGGAAATCCTAGATTCTATGCCAGTGGGATTTGCCTGCAACTGCTCGAAGGAACGCTTTGCGAAGGGCTTGATTACCATCGGCAAGGAGGACCTTACGAAGATGGCGGACGAGGGTGAACCAATCGAGGTGAAATGCCATTTCTGCAATCAGGGATATACCTATTCGGTCGAAGAACTGAAGTATCTTGCGGATCAAGCATAACTCTGCGATTTTGTTGACTTTAACAAGTTGGTGTGTTACATTTAAAAAGGCGGTTTTCCGTCAGAGTTTTCTATTTTTAAATGGAGGTATCACCATGAATAAGGGTACAGTAAAGTGGTTCAACAACCAGAAGGGCTACGGCTTCATTTCTGATGAGCAGGGTAAGGATGTATTCGTACATTACTCAGGTCTCAACATGGAAGGCTTCAAGACTCTTGAAGAAGGCCAGGCTGTAGAATTCGAAGTTGTAGATGGCGCTAAGGGACCACAGGCTACAAACGTTACAAGAATCTAATTACCAGGCTTGTAGCATGCACAATAATCAACACAGATATGCAGTGTGCCTTTTTCAGTAATAATAGATAAGTTCTTAACGATAGCTATTTTATCAAAGAAAAGTATATTGACATTCAAGTAAGATTATGGCGAGGGCTGTCAGGATTCTGACAGCCCTTTGTATGTATCAAAGTAAGTTAAGGAGGAAGCTATGTTTTTATTTTCACAAGCAGCGGAAACTGCTACGGAATTAGCCACGGAACTGGCTACGGAAATTGCAACAGAAGCAGCATCCGTGGATCCAAGAAATGAATTTACTCTGCCAACCGGATATGACTATTCCGCTCAGATTCCGAAGGTTACATTGATGTTCCAGATTATGTCTGCGGTCATTTTACTGGTAGCGATTATCGCGATGTTTATTTATGTAAATCGTAAGCATAAAATGGCGCTTTTCTCTGTAATGGGAGGTATTGCGCTTTATGTGATTTTCTATTACTATGCACCTAATATTTTGAATCTGATTTATTTGATTCCGATGATGAAACCGATGGCAAATTCTGTGCCGTTTAACATTCTTTATGTCGGAATCTTTTCGTCCCTGATTGCCCTGGGCGGCAGATTACTTAGTATGAAGCTTTATGATAGGCTGGGAAATAATGCATCCACGGCACTCTCCGTTGGATATGGTCTGGCAGGTGCTATGGCAGTTTATGTGGCACTCAATTGTTTCTTTGATTTTATTAATTGTTCATTTATCGATGCCAATGGCTTTGAAGAGGCAATTTGGGCAACTGCAGGAAGCGTTGATAACCAGGAAGCTTTCGAAAAACTGGTGAAAGACTTATTCCAGTATGTTGCAGATGGACCAAGCTTATACGCATTCCAGTTGTTGGAGTACTTATTCTTAGTTATTTATCATTTTGCAATGAGTATTATCCTGTTGTCGGCATATACCAATAAAGAAACCAAGAACTGGTATTTCTTTGCATTTGGTACATATGCAGTCATTTTGATGGGAAGATATTTACGTGTGATGGCGGTTGCGCCGGGAATTGTATCCGTTTTGATTTCAGGTGCGGTAACCGCTCTGACAGGATTCTTTGCATGGAGACTTTATAAGTTCTATTACAAGGATGAGCAGAGAGACTGGGAAGAGGAGAATCGCATGAAGAATCCTCCGAAAAAGAAGATGCCTAAGTTTGATAATCTTAGCAATTTGTAAGCCATAAAAGCGCTTTTTCAACGCGCTCAGCAATATGTGTGAAATGACCACCTTCGTTCATCTCGAGGGTGGTTTTTTCTATGCCCTGCAGCTTCGTATCCGCGAGCAGAACGCGGGTTTTATCCTCAACCTCACAGCGCAGTGGGTGCATGGTTAAGGCCTCTTTGGTGCCTAAAGAGTAGTAGCAGGCCTGAATATCCACCTTGAAGGGATGTTCATGAAAGTATTCGGAGGCCTTTGGATACCAGAAGGAACCAGAGCAGGAAGCAAAACCGTCAAAGCCATTTAAAACAGTGGCAAAGTAAGCGGCCATCAGTCCGCCAAGAGAATAGCCGGCAATGTAACGCTTTTTATAACGATGTGATAATCTGGCCTCGGTTGGGTTTACGATTTCTTCAAAGAATTTGTCGGCAAACTCCGCACCGCCACCGGTACGCTCCAATTCTTTGCCAACGTTGTATTCCCACGGAGTCATGGTATGGCTCCAGTCATAAGGATAAATCATCACCAAAGTGACACCGCTTGGAACCTTAACATAGGTTAATTCTGCCATAAAGAAATAGACGATGATGTTATCACCATCGCCGGCGCGGTCTAAAACGTCTATGCTATAAGTTTTGGAATATTGTAAGGTTTGTTCACTCATGACTGCATTATAACATAGGACAAAATTCATTCTACAAGTTTTTGAAAAAATGTACTATAATAAGCAAAGTATGATTGAAATTTTGGAGGTAGAAACGATGAATTTTGAACATGCAGACAGACTGAATCATTTTAGTACGGGAATCTTTGCTGCGCTCGATGAGAAAAAGAATGAACTCATCAAGGCGGGACGTACGGTTATTAATTTGTCTGTGGGAACTCCGGACTTCCCACCTCAGGAGCACATTATGAAGGCTGCAGCAGATGCCTGCATGGAGCCTGAAAATTACAAATACTCCCTTTTGGATTTGCCGGAAATGTTAGATGCCGTGGTGGATTATTATGCGGACCGTTATCAGACCACCATCAGTGCGGACCAGATTTTAGGTGTACATGGTACGCAGGAAGGTATGGGTCATTTGGGAATGGCTCTTTGTAACCCTGGAGATATTGTATTGCTGCCAGATCCGGGATATCCAATCTTCGAAGCAGGCTCATACTTCGGAGGTGCAGACATTCGTTATTATTCTTTGGTTAAGGAACATGATTTTCTTCCGGATTTGTCCGAAATTCCAGAGGAAGTGCTTTCTAAAACCAAGTACTTTGTATTAAGCTATCCATCCAATCCGGTTGGTGCGGCTGCTCCAAAGGAAATGTATGTGAAGATGATTGAAGCCGCGAAAAAGTATGGTTTCATGATTATCAATGACAATGCATATTCCGATATTATTTTTGATGGAAGAGAGGGCTTCTCCTTCCTGTCCCTGCCGGGCGCTATGGAGGTAGGTGCAGAGTTCTTTTCTCTGTCCAAATCCTTTAATGTAACTGGTTTTAGAATTTCTTTCCTGATTGGAAATAAGTCCATCGTGGATGCTTTGAAGCTTTTAAGAAGTCAGTATGACTTTGGTATGTCTTATCCTGTTCAGAAGTGTGCGATTGCTGCACTTCGCGGACCGAGAGATGCAGTTAAGGAGCAGTGTAAGGAATATGAGCGCAGAAGGGATGCTCTTTTGAATGGCTTTAGACAGTACGGCTGGAACGTTCCAAATTCACAGGGAACGATGTTTGTGTGGCTCCCAATTCCACAGGGATATAAGGACAGTGCAAGCTTTTGTGAGGCTTTGATTGAAAAGGCTGGTGTCATCGGCACACCAGGAACCGCATTCGGCCCGAAGGGTGAAGGGTATATTCGTTTTGCCTTAACCAAACCGGCTGCGGAATTGGCGGAGATTGCTGACTTAATCGGCAAATCCGGTGTATTGAACTAAAGGATTTTCATGAAACACATTGGAATGATAAAAAAGTGGATTGCAAAACTCGCTTGGCTGGTCACTTTAGTGGCCAGCCTTGTTGTGGTATTAAGTGGCTGTGAATCCAATGTGACAGAGGAAGAAAATATTTATGCTTCTGCGGCGGAAGCACTCTCGAAGGTAACTTCCTATGAATTGAATCTATTACAAACCGAAAGCCCTGCGCAGGCGATTCAGAAGCTGGCATTTTCTGCCGGTACATCCTCTGCGGATTGGGCTTTTTGTTATTTGACAGAACAATATCCGGAACTTTTGGAAAATACGGATTTGATGAAGTTTTATGAAAAGGCACTGCTTTCCAAGGCGGAGTCTTTGGATTTGAATGGCATAGAATTGCAACGTATTGCGCTATGTCTTGCGAAGACCGGTTGCGAAAATACGGTGATTACAGATTTCATCGATCGCGGAAGCACCACTCCGGGCATTATGGCTACTATTTATGCACTTCGTGTACATAATTCCGGTGAATTCTCATCCTTGATTTCTTCTGAACAATTATTGGCGAAATTGCTGGAACGACAGCAGGCCTCCGGTGCGTTTGGTCTGTCTGAGAAGCAGCCGGATGTGGATGTAACGGCAATGGCTTTACAGGCATTGGCACCGCATTACAGGCAGTTTGAAAAGGAAATTCGTCTGGCACTGCAATTTTTGGGCCGTGCCCAAGAGGAAAATGGCGGATTTTCTTCCATGGGTGTGTCAAATTCAGAGAGCATTGCCCAGGTGCTGACGGCAGTCGCTATGCTGAAAAATGAGGTGCAAAGCCACGGTGATGCGTTTTTATTTGAAGAGGACCTGCTGGATGCAAGAATTATGATAGGTGCTCTTTTGGAATATCAAAATGACGATGGCAGTGTATGCCATGTCGCAGGGGATGGTGGAAATGCAATGGCGTCCATGCAGGCGTGGGGTGCGTTGCTGGCTTTTCAAAAATCTTATAAGGAGCCACCAAAACCGCAATATAATTTAGGAGTTACGTTGGGGCAGCGAATCGCGGGAGAATTGTCTGCGCATAGTGGTTTTCAACTTCGTTTGATGCTGACCTTTATGATTGTCTTGGCACTTTTGGTGACCTGTCTGTATATGATTTTCAACGGACAAAAGAAACTGAAGCATTATTTGGTGGCGCTTGGCATCAGTGTGGTGCTGATCGTGCTGGTGTTTGTGCTTCGCATTGAGAATCCACAGGAATATCGTGACCGAATTGCAGCTGAGGAGGGAACGATAGAAACAACCATTGAAATTCGGGGTGTGGATGATGTGATTCTTTCCCAAACGACGGTCCATGTGCAGGCGAATGGAACTGCTTTTGACCAGTTGAACTTGGCATTGACAAAGGAACAGATTCCTATGAATTATTCGGGGAATGCCATGTTTGCCAATATTTATGTGCAGTCCATCAATGGACTGGCGGAACGTGCTTATGGAGAAACCTCTGGCTGGATGTATTCTGTGAATGGTGAATATCCGCAGGTTGGTTGCAGCAGCTATTCTTTGCGGGCTGGGGATGTCGTAATCTGGCATTACTCGACTGGTGGGGAGGTGGTAGAATGAGACGATTTGAAAGCTTCCATCCAGTGATGCTACTGATTTATTTTCTTGTCCTTTTAATTCCTGTGATGGTTCTTATGAACCCATGGATGATTATCGCTGCATTTATGACGGGTATTATTTGGAAAACCATGCGAAATGGACGGTTCCCGCTTGGCAATCTTGTGTTTTATATCGGGCTGGCGGTTTTAATGGTGGTAATCAATGCCATCATTTATACCGGCGGAACCACGGTTCTCTTTTATATTTGTGGACATGCCATTACCTGGGAGGGCGCTGCTTATGGCCTGAAGACTGGCGGAATGTTAGCATCTGCCTTTTTGTGGTTTGGCCTGATGGGTGATGTCTTGGACAGTGATGCCACCCAACGCATTCTGGCAGGGATGCCAAAACTTGCATTATTAATTACGATGGTGCTTCGTCTGATACCGCATTATCAGAGACGATACAAAGAGGTTTCAGCAGCAATGGGTATGAATACCAAACAAAATGAACGTGTTGGTATGGTATTAAAATCCTCTGCAGTACTGACCTGGGCTTTGGAAAATTCTGCACAGACGGCGGAGGCAATGGAACTAAGGGGCTTTAATAACCCGAAACGAACGAAATTACGCGAGCCTGTATATGCACGCGATGTTATCTTTTTATTGCTGACACTGGCAACCCTGGCGGCTTACGCATTTGCGCCATGGATTTCTGTAACAGCACTGGGACTGTTCCCGATTCTATACCATGGAAAGGAGGAGATACGATGGGCAACGCACAAGAATTACAAAAAGGCAGCTTCACGTTGATTTGCGGCCGTACCGGAAGTGGAAAGACTACCATGTTAAAAAGTCTGAAAAAACAGTGGGGCGATGCTGCCGGATATGTATTTCAAAATCCGGACAATCAGATTGTAGCGGATACAGTTAGACAGGAATTAGCTTATGGCCTGGCAAATTTGGGACTGCCACAGAGCGTAATTCGTTCCCGCGTGGCAGAAACTGCCTCCTATTTTGGCATTAGCCGATGGATGGATCGTCGTACCGATACTCTTTCCGGTGGTGAAAAACAGATTTTGAACCTGGCGTCCGTAATGGCCATGAATCCGGAATATTTAATTCTGGATGAGCCGACTTCCATGCTGGATCCGGTTATGTCCACCCGATTGATTGAAATCATTTTACGTATCCATAGAGAACTTGGAACGACCATCATTATTGCGGAGCATCGCCCGGACGAGCTTTTCGGACTGGTAGACGAGGTGGCTGTTATTGATGCGGGAGAAATTGTGGCAGAGGGAGATCCTTTGACGGTCGCAAAGTGGCTATTAAAGTCGGAAACCCTGCATATTTTGCTCCCTGTGGCGACACAAATCTGCTCAAAAATCCCATCCATGGATGAGATACCATTGACGATTGCGGAGGGCAGAAGCTATTTACATCGTCATCCGAATGTAATCATTGAGGACGATGTTAAGCCAAAGGACAAATCAAAAGAAAAGGCACTGATTGAATTGCGTGATGTAACCTTTTCCTACGAAAAGCATGGCAGAAAAATTCTGGAGCATATGAATTTGTCCATTCACAGAAAGGAAATTGTGTCCCTTCTTGGAGAAAACGGTAGTGGAAAGTCCACTGCTGCAATGGTTCTGGCGGGCGCGTATCGTCCTTACAGTGGACGCGTGGTAAATCATGCCAAGAGCGTTGCAATGCTGTTTCAGGACGTGACGATACACTTTGTGAAAGACTCCTACCAGGGCAAACATCCTTATGATTATAGTGGTGGTGAGCAGCAGCTTCTTGCATTGAATTTGGTATTGGAGCAGAATCCGGAGTTTTTAATTCTGGATGAACCGACAAAGGGCCTGGATGCAGTCGAAAAGGAGCGTTTGGCAAATCGTTTGTTTGTATTAAAGGAGAAGGGGGTCAGCATCCTTCTGATTACGCATGATTTGGCTTTCGCAGAGAAGGTGTCCGATCAAATGGCACTTTTGTTTGATGGAAGTATTGCAACCTGCAAGGAGCCGACTGCTTTTTGCAATGAAAACCTGTTTTACACGACACCAACCCGTCGTTTGCAGCTTTAGTTGAGGAGAACCGATGAAACTTTTGGCAATGGGGATTATGATTGCTATTTTGGCAGTCCTTGGAATCCTTTTGATTGCATTTGAATATCGAAAAACCGATGTTAAGAAATTGGTGCTGATAGCCGTTATGACAGCCATGTCCATTGTTGGACGGTTTGTCTTCGCGGCTCTGCCTGGCTTTAAGCCAGTGACGGCACTGGTGGTGGTAACCGGCATGTACCTGGGCTATGAGGCCGGGTTCTTTTGTGGTGCACTGACCGCACTGATTTCAAATTTCTACTTCGGACAGGGCCCATGGACACCATTTCAGATGTTTTTATGGGCAATGATTGGTGTTGTAGCCGCAATGTTATCCAAGCCATTGCAAAACAGACGGTGGGTTCTTTTGGTATACGGTGTATTTGCCGGCATTATTTATTCGCTTGTAATGGATTTGTACTCGACAATCTGGATGGGGGGATATTTCTCCTGGAGCTTATATGTTGCGATGATCACATCCTCCCTGCCTTATACAATCATATATGCTGTATCCAATGTGTTCTTTTTAATGGTTTTAGCGATGCCAATTGGACACAAACTGGAGCATGTTATGCAGCGCCCAAAACCTGCAAATGGATAAAGCTCGCTCTTGTTAGAAAGGGTGTTTTCGTGCTACAATAAACCGAATATGGATTTATGAGGATGGACCTATGAAACGATTTGGACAGGGGATTCTCCTTCTTGCCGTTTTGGTAACGATTCTCACTGGCTGCGCAGGAAACAAACGGCCGGAAGACGAAATTACAAAATTGACGGAACTTCATAAGGAGGCTGTGGAGGTCTTTTTAAATGCGGACTATGAAAATGCAGCGAACCTTTTTTTGAATATCACCAAAAGCTGTGGGGACAATCATGATGAATGGTACACGGATGCACAGGTGTATTATGCAAGATGCCTGCAGCTGACGAATCAGTATGAGGAAGCTGTAAAGGCTTATGAGCAGGCAGCCAAGTCTGCTAAGGATGATTTACTGGCGCAGATTTATTTCTATGAAGGCTGCTGCTACATTGCGCAGGGGGCAAACTTTGAAAATGCTGCTGCTGCCGCTTTTGAGAAATCCTTAAAGGTGAATTCCGATGATTATGCGATGAACTGCCGTATGTGTGAGGCCTTTATGGAAATTGGCCTGACCGACCGCGCGGAGTCCTACCTGAAACGCATTATCAGTGACGAGAATTCTTCGGATTTTTTGATCGGCAAGACATATTATTATCTGGAACATTATGATGATGCGGTTCCTTTTTTGTTACGTGCAGTGGATGATGGGGTGCCAGAAGCATATTACTATCTTGGCGTGGCCTATGAGCAGCAGGGTGAAGCTACCAAAGCAGATGAATTTTATCTGGGATATTTGGCTAAGAACCCGAAGGATGCCATTATGGTAAATCAGTATGGAGCCTTTTTAATGAGCCGTAACGACTTTAAGGGCGCACTGGAACGGATTGAAGCTGGATTGCAGTTAGAAGAGATTACCAAAGCAGAACAGTCTTTACGATACAATCAGGCTGTATGCTACGAATATTTGGGTGATTACGCGAAAGCGAAGGAACTGTTTCAGGATTATGTAAAGGCATATCCGTTAGATACTGCGGCATTAAAGGAATACAAATTTTTACAGTCACGATAGGATATAAGATATGATTGATACCAAAGAACGTTTGGAAAAAGTAATATTGGTTGCTGTCTGTCGCAACGAGGCAGAGCGCGTCGAAGCGTCTTTGGATGAACTATGCGAACTGGCTGAGACAGCCGGGGCCCAGACGGTGGGACGCATTGTTCAGAATTTGGACCGATTTAACCCGGCAACCTATGTTGGAAAGGGTAAGATTGATGAAATCGCTGCGCTGGCCAGAGAAACAGATGCCACTGGCATTATATGCGACGATGAATTGACGCCGGCACAGATGGCTAATTTGGAAGATGCCCTGCAGATGAAGATTATGGACAGAACCCTGTTGATTCTGGACATCTTTGCTGCAAGAGCAAATACCCGTGAAGGTATTATACAGGTAGAACTTGCGCAGTTACGGTACCGTTCCTCCAGACTGGTTGGTTTGCGAAATTCTTTGTCCAGACTGGGTGGCGGAATTGGAACCAGAGGTCCTGGTGAAACAAAACTGGAGATGGATCGTCGTTTAATTCATGAACGCATCGGCCAGTTAAAATCTGAACTTGCGAACGTGGTAACACATCGTGAGCTGACCCGCAATGCGAGAGCCAGAGGCGGTGTTCCGGTAGTTGCTATTGTGGGCTATACCAATGCAGGTAAGTCTACACTTTTGAATACATTAACCAATGCTGGCATTCTCGCAGAGGACAAGCTGTTTGCGACACTGGACCCTACGACCAGAAATCTGACGCTGCCAAGCGGACAGGAAATTTTATTAACCGATACAGTTGGGTTTATCAGCAAGCTGCCGCACAATTTGATTGAAGCCTTTAAGAGTACTTTGGAGGAAGCTGTGTATGCGGATGTGATTTTACATGTGGTGGACGCTTCTAATCCAAACTGTGATGCACAGATGCATGTGGTCTATGAGACGCTCTCCCAGTTGGGTGTTGGTGACAAACCGATTTTGACAGCATTTAATAAAATTGATGCCATCGAGGAGGTCACACTGCGGGATTTCAAAGCAGACCACACCGTTTTGATTTCTGCAAAGACCGGTAGGGGTCTGGATGATTTGCTAAATACCATCGAAGAAATTCTTCGTGCCAGCAAGATATATCTGGAATGCACCTATGGCTACAATGAAGCAGGCAAGATTGCATTGATTCGTAAATATGGCCAGCTACTGAGTGAAGAGTACGTGGCTGAGGGCATTGCTGTGAAAGCATATGTTCCGGTGGAAATATACGACAAGGTTAAGGGGGACGCATAAATGAGTTTAGCAGATGAGATTTTTATCAATATGTGTAAGGACATTCTCGAAAATGGTGTGAGCACCGAGGGCGAGAAGGTGCGTCCGCATTGGGAAGATGGCAGTTCAGCTTACACCATCAAAAAATTCGGTGTCGTGAATCGCTATGATTTGAGCAAGGAGTTTCCGCTTATTACACTTCGTAAAACTGCATTAAAAAGTGCTACGGATGAGATGCTGTGGATTTGGCAGCAGAAGTCTAATAACGTGAATGATTTGCATAGTCACATTTGGGATTCCTGGGCTGATGAGACCGGCTCCATTGGTAAGGCATATGGCTTCCAGATTGGCAAAAAATATGTACATCATACGATTGCTGCTGCAGATGCAGAGGATTTGAGTACATATCCAAGTGCAGAGATCTGTGCAAATGCCAAGGGCCGTTTTGATGTATATTTGGATCAGATGGATGGTGTTATCTATGATTTGAAAAACAATCCATTCTCCCGTAGAATTATGACAAATATTTACAATCATGAGGATCTGCATGAGATGAACCTTTACCCATGTGCTTACAGTATGACCTTTAATGTAACGCAGAAGAAGGGCGAGGATAAGCTGACCCTGAACGCAGTACTGAATCAGAGAAGTCAGGATATTTTGGCAGCTAATAACTGGAATGTGGTACAGTATGCCGTGCTTGTTTATATGCTTGCACAGGTTTGTGATATGAACCCAGGCGAACTCGTCCATGTGATTGCGGATGCTCATATTTATGACCGTCATATTCCAATTATTAAGGAATTGATTGAGCGTCCAACCTATGATGCACCAGTGTTCCATTTGAATCCGGATATTAAGAATTTCTATGAATTTACCAGAAATGATGTCTCTGTAGAAAATTACGTAACTGGACCACAGGTGGAAAATATTCCGGTGGCAATTTAAGAAACGGAGGAATCAGC
Source organism: Butyrivibrio sp. (assembly GCA_045641925.1). Classification (GTDB taxonomy): domain Bacteria; phylum Bacillota; class Clostridia; order Lachnospirales; family Lachnospiraceae; genus Eshraghiella. The sequence goes on along the minus strand of JAZUHV010000283.1, from coordinate 3,748 downwards.
TAATGAATATGATTGTTGCAGTGGATGCCAATTGGGCCATCGGTTATCAGAATAGTCTTTTGGTGCGCATTCCGGAGGACCAGAAATGGTTTCGTGAAACGACAACCGGCAAGGTTGTAATCATGGGCCGTAAGACCTTGGAAAGCTTTCCAAACAAGACTCCGTTAAAGAATCGTGTCAATGTGGTCATTACAAAGGATCCAAATTATCAGGTGAATGGTGCTATTGTCGTTCATTCCGTAGAGGAAGCGGTTGAAGCAGTGAAGGATTATCCATCCGAGGATATTTATGTAATCGGAGGTGAATCTATTTATCGCCAGATGCTGCCTCTTTGCGATGTGGCGCACGTAACGAAAATTGATTATGTCTATCAGGCAGACGCACACTTCCCAAATTTGGATGAGTTGGATGAGTGGAAGGTGACTGAGGTAAGTGATGAGAGAACTTATTTTGATCTCATCTATGAATTTGTAAAATACGAAAAGGTGAAATAAATGCCAGAAAATATGACAGAAGAACAGATGGAAGCAGAACGTGAACGCGTTCGCATTTCCATGGAAAAGAAAAAGAAAAAAGAAAAGATTGCCTTTGTTATGCGCTATGTCATCATGGTAGTAGCAGTTGCTGCAGCAGTTCTTGCCATTATCTTTACACAAAAGGCAAGAAAGGCAGCCGAGGAGGCGAATCAAACCACTTGTGCAGTGGAGACTTCTGCACCGTTGGTGACAGAATAATTTAATAAATCTTCAGATATTACTTGGTTGTGAATATTTGGATTTATCATACGTAAAGAAAAGATGTAAGGAGATCAACTATGCCTAAGAGAACAGACATTAACAAGATCCTGATTATCGGCTCCGGCCCGATTATCATCGGCCAGGCCTGTGAGTTTGACTATTCAGGTACCCAAGCATGTAAAGCTTTAAAGAAACTGGGATATGAAATCGTTCTGGTCAATTCGAACCCTGCAACGATCATGACCGATCCGGAGACTGCAGATGTTACTTATATTGAGCCATTGAATGTCAAGAGAATGGAGCAGATTATTGCAAAGGAAAGACCGGATGCAGTGCTCCCAAATCTTGGTGGTCAGTCCGGATTAAATCTTTGCGCCGAGCTGAATAAGGAAGGCATTCTTGATAAATATAATGTGAAGGTTATTGGCGTTCAGGTAGATGCAATCGAGCGTGGTGAGGACCGTATCGAGTTTAAGAATACGATGAATTCTTTGGGCATTGAGATGGCTCGAAGCGAGGTTGCTTACTCTGTAGAGCAGGCTCTTGAAATCGCAGATCGATTGGGCTATCCGGTTGTTCTTCGTCCGGCATACACCATGGGCGGTGCCGGCGGTGGTCTGGTGTATAATACCGAAGAATTACAGACTGTATGTGCTAGAGGCCTTCAGGCTTCCTTGGTTGGTCAGGTGCTTGTAGAAGAGTGCGTTACTGGCTGGGAAGAATTGGAATTAGAGGTCGTTCGTGACTGCGAAGGTAATATGATTACCGTTTGCTTCATTGAGAACATTGATCCAATGGGCGTACATACCGGTGATTCTTTCTGTGCAGCGCCGATGTTAACTATTTCTAAGGAAGTTCAGAACCGTTTGCAGGAACAGGCATATAAGATCGTTGATTCCGTACAGGTTATCGGTGGTACCAATGTGCAGTTCGCGCATGACCCTGTGTCCGATCGAATCATTGTTATCGAAATTAATCCACGTACTTCCCGTTCATCTGCATTGGCTTCTAAGGCTACCGGTTTCCCAATTGCCCTGGTTTCCGCAATGCTTGCTACCGGTCTTACTTTGAAGGACATTGAATGTGGTAAGTACGGCACTCTGGATAAATATGTTCCGGATGGTGATTATGTTGTAATTAAGTTTGCTCGTTGGGCTTTTGAGAAGTTCAAGGGTGTTGAAGATAAGTTGGGTACTCAGATGCGCGCCGTTGGTGAAGTCATGAGTATCGGTAAGAATTATAAAGAAGCCTTCCAAAAGGCAATCCGTTCTTTGGAGACCGGTCGCTATGGTCTTGGCCACGCAAAGGATTTCGATACTCTTACCAAGGAAGAGCTTTTAAGAAGATTGCAGACTCCTTCTTCTGAACGTCATTTCTTAATGTATGAAGCAATCCGTAAGGGTGCTACGACCGAGGAACTCTATGCGATTACTCATGTTAAGCGTTATTTCATCGATCAGATGAGAGAACTTGTGGAAGAGGAAGAAGCATTGTTACAGAACAAGGGTGCACTTCCTAATGATGAAGCCCTGATTCGTGCAAAGAAGGACGGTTTCTCTGATAAGTATCTGAGCCAGTTATTGGGTGTTAGCGAAGATGATATTCGTGCGAAGAGACTGGAACTTGGCGTAGAAGAGCATTGGGAAGGCGTTCACGTAAGCGGAACCAAGGATAGTGCATATTACTTCTCAACCTATAACGGAGAGGATAAGAATCCAGTAAGCAATAATCGTAAGATTATGATTCTTGGCGGTGGTCCTAACCGTATCGGTCAGGGTATCGAGTTCGACTACTGCTGCGTACATGCATCCCTGGCATTAAAGAAGCTTGGCTTTGAAACCATTATTGTTAACTGTAATCCAGAGACGGTATCCACCGACTATGATACCTCTGATAAGTTGTATTTTGAACCATTAACCTTAGAGGATGTTCTTTCCATCTACAAGAAGGAACAGCCACTCGGCGTTATTGCCCAGTTTGGTGGACAGACTCCACTTAATTTAGCTGCACAGTTGGAAAAGAACGGAGTGAAGATTCTCGGAACCTCTCCGGCTGTAATCGATTTGGCAGAAGACCGTGATCAGTTCCGTAATATGATGGATAAGCTTGGTATTCCAATGCCAGAGTCCGGAATGGCTGTCAATGTGGATGAAGCAATTGAAATTGCCAATAAGATTGGTTACCCGGTTATGGTTCGCCCTTCCTATGTATTGGGCGGACGTGGTATGGAAGTCGTTTATGACGATGCTTCCATGGCAGACTACATGAAGGCTGCTGTTGGTGTAACCCCAGACAGACCAATCCTCATTGACCGTTTCTTAAACCATGCATTAGAGTGTGAGTCCGATGCAATCAGTGATGGAACACATGCATTCGTTCCGGCAGTTATGGAGCATACCGAGCTTGCAGGTGTACACTCCGGTGACTCCGCTTGTATCATTCCTTCTGTACACATTTCAGAAGAGAACTTAAAGACCATTAAGGAATACACCAGAAAGATTGCAGAAGAAATGCATGTAGAAGGTTTGATGAACATGCAGTATGCAATCGAGAATGGTAAGGTGTTTGTTTTGGAGGCAAATCCACGTGCATCCAGAACAGTGCCGCTCGTATCCAAGGTATGTAATGTCAGAATGGTGCCAATTGCAACGGATATTATCACCAGAGAACTGACAGGAAGACCTTCTCCTGTGGCAGACTTAACAGAAAAGGAAATCCCTTATTATGGTGTGAAGGAAGCAGCCTTCCCATTCAATATGTTCCAGGAGGTTGATCCGGTACTCGGACCTGAAATGCGTTCTACCGGTGAGGCACTTGGTCTTTCTGATTCCTATGGCGAGGCATTCTTAAAGGCTCAGGAAGGTGTTCAGTCCATTCTGCCAATGGGTGGTACGGTATTGATTTCTGTCAATAATAAGGATAAGGCTGAAATCGCTGAAATCGCGAAGATTTATGATGCGTGTGGCTTTAAGATTGTGGCAACGGGAAAGTCGGAGGCCAAGCGGTCTTAG
>JAZUHV010000282.1:0-4783 GCA_045641925.1 Butyrivibrio sp. | reverse complement strand
ATGGTTGCGGAGAACTCAGGTTTACTGACAGTTGCTGCGTTGAAGCATCTGGATGTAAAAAATAAAAAAATTGTTTCCATTATCAGTGGCGGTAATATGGACGTGATTACGATGTCCTCCGTTGTACAGCATGGCTTGATTCAGCGTGGCCGAGTTTTCTCTATGAGTGTTCTTCTTCCAGATAAGCCGGGTGAATTGTTAAAGGTTGCGCAAATTATTGCAGAAGCGAAGGGCAATGTCATCAAGCTTGAACACAATCAGTTTGTTTCGATTAATCGAAATGCGGCAGTGGAATTAAAAATTACATTGGAAGCCTTTGGCTATGAGCATAAAGAGGAAATCATTGCTGCCATGAAGGATGCCGGCTATGATCCGAAATTGACGCAAACTGCATTCTGATTTTTGAAACGAAATATGGATACAAATTTATGTATAGAAAATTTTGGCTCTGTCAAGAAATAATACTTGACAGAGCTGTTTTGTTTATGTATGATAGTCAAGGATTTAGGAGAGAAGAGATGGAAAAGATCTTTGAACTGGCTGCATTGTATGACTTTTATGGTGCTTTGCTGAATGAACACCAGCAGAGAATTTTAGAAGACTACGTCATGAATAACCTTTCTATGTCTGAAATAGCGGAAGAGGAAGGAACGAGCCGTCAGGCCGTGCATGATTTAATTAAGAGAGCGGAGAAGATGCTTTCGGATTATGAAGAGAAACTGAAGCTGATTGCGAAGTTTCATTCTGTAAAGGACAATGTTAGTAAAATCCATTCTTGTGCTGACCGTATGACCAATGCGGCGGATCAGGAACTTGCAAGCGAAATCATCCGAATCTCTGATGAGATTTTAGATGAATTATAGGAGAAGCACTTTATGGCTTTTGACAGTTTAACAGAAAAATTGCAAAGCATATTTAAAAACCTTCGTAATAAAGGTCGATTAACGGAAGCTGACGTTAAGGCTGCGATGAAGGAAGTTAAACTTGCACTTTTAGAAGCAGATGTTAATTTCAAAGTTGTAAAGCAGTTTATTAATTCGGTTACAGAGCGTGCCATCGGACAGAATGTTATGGCAAGTCTTACACCGGGCCAGATGGTCATTAAGATTGTTAACGAAGAAATGGTTTCCTTAATGGGAAGTGAAACCACGGAGTTAAATATACTTCCTGGAATGGCTACGACCGTAATTATGATGGTTGGTCTTCAGGGTGCTGGTAAAACGACTACCGCAGCGAAAATTGCCGGTAAACTGAAAGAAAAGGGCAAGAGACCATTGCTGGTTGCCTGCGACGTCTATCGTCCGGCTGCAATTAAACAGTTACAGGTAAATGGTGAAAAACAAGGTGTACCTGTTTTTGAGATGGGTGATGCACATTCTCCTGTAGATATTGCAAAGGCTGCAATTGCACATGCTCAAAAAAATAACAATAATGTTGTAATTATCGATACTGCTGGTCGTCTTCATATTGATGAGGATATGATGCAGGAACTCCAGAATATTAAACAGGCAGTTTCGGTTACCCAGACCGTTTTGGTTGTTGATGCAATGACCGGTCAGGATGCCGTAAATGTTGCAAATACCTTTAATGAACAGGTTGAACTGGATGGCGTTATCTTAACAAAATTAGATGGTGATACCCGAGGCGGTGCGGCACTTTCTATTCGCGCAGTTACTGGAAAACCGATTCTATATGTGGGTATGGGAGAAAAGCTTTCGGATTTGGAGCAGTTCTATCCGGATCGTATGGCTTCCCGTATTCTTGGTATGGGCGATGTGCTATCCTTGATTGAAAAGGCACAGGCTGAGGTCGATGAAGAAGAGGCACGCAAGTTAGAAGCCAAACTTAAGAAAAATGAGTTTGATTTTAATATGTATCTTTCATCGCTCCAACAGATGAAAAAAATGGGAGGTCTTGGCAGCATTATGAGTATGATGCCAGGAATGAACTCTCAGATGAAGGGCGCGATGGATCAGGTTGATGAAAAACAGTTTGATCGAATTGAAGCAATCATTCTTTCCATGACACCTGCGGAACGCGAAAATCCAAAATTAATGAACCCTTCCCGCAAGAATAGAATTGCGAAGGGCGCTGGCGTAAATATCGCCGAAGTAAATCGCTTAGTTAAGCAACAGGAACAGATGAAGAAAATGATGAAACAGTTTCCTGGCATGATGGGCGGTAAGATGGGCAGAAGAGGAATGAAATTTCCTTTTGCATAAATAACTTTTGAAATTATTATAGGAGGTAAATAACAATGGCAGTAAAGATCAGATTAAGAAGAATGGGACAGAAGAAGAATCCTTTCTATAGAATCGTTGTTGCAGATTCTAATTCTCCAAGAGATGGCAGATTCATCGCAGAGATCGGTACTTACAATCCTAATACGGATCCAAGTTCTTTCAATGTAGATGCTGATGCTGCTAAGAAGTGGCTTGCTAATGGCGCTCAGCCTACTGAGGTTGTTGGTAAGATCTTCAAGCTTGCCGGAATCGAGAAGTAATAGCCGACAACGCAAGGAGGTAATTCATAATGAAAGAATTAGTTGAAGTTATCGCCAAAGCCCTTGTCGACAATCCGGACGAAGTCGTTGTCACCGAAACTGTTAAGGAGAAAGCAATTGTTGTAGAATTAAAGGTTGCTCCTTCTGATGTGGGTAAAGTGATTGGACGCTCAGGCAGAATTGCTAAGTCCATTCGTGCAGTTGTTAAAGCTGCTGCAACCAAAGAAGACAAGAAGGTCATTGTCGATATTATGTAACGACAGAATACTGCCCTGGTTCAAGCGAATTAGGGCAGTTTCTTAGTTTTTTCTGAATTTTGAGGATAATCAAATGGATGATTTATTACGCGTTGGTGTAATTACATCAACTCACGGAATTGCAGGAGAGGTAAAGGTGTATCCTACTACAGACAATCCTGCACGATTTAAGAAATTAAAAAAATGTATTATTCAAACGAAAAAAGAATCGCTTGATGTGGAGGTTTGCTCCGTAAAGTTCTTTAAGAATATGGTCATTCTGAAATTCAAGCAATTTAATAATATTAATGATATGGAAAAATTCCGCCAGGCAGATTTAATGGTTACCAGAGAAAATGCGATTCCTTTGGAAGAGGGACAGTATTATCTTTGCGATTTAATTGGTCTGACTGCAGTGGACGAGAATGATTCGACCATTGGAACGGTCACGGACGTTTTGCAGACTGGCGCAAATGATGTATACGAAATTACATTGCCAAATGGCAAGGAGGTCCTCTTTCCGGGAATTCCACAGTGCTTATTGTCCGTGGATCTGGAAGGTAAGAAAATAGTTTTCCATATAATGAAAGGATTGATGGATTAATGCATTATCACATTTTGACATTATTTCCTGAAATGGTTTTAAATGGGTTGAATACGAGCATTATTGGACGTGCAATAGAGAATGGTTATATATCTATTGATGCGACCAATATTCGGGATTTTTCTCAGAAAAAAACGATGCGTGTAGATGATTACCCATATGGTGGCGGTGCTGGAATGGTAATGCAGCCAGAACCTGTTTATCAGGCATATCAGTCGATTGCTAATCGTTTGGAAAAACCGGCCAGAGTAGTGTATTTAACACCGCAGGGAAAGGTATTTAACCAGGCAATGGCGGAAGACTTTGCAAAAGAAGAAAATCTGATTTTCCTATGTGGCCATTATGAGGGAATTGACGAGCGCGTATTAAATCGTATTGTGACAGACCCTGTATCCATCGGTGATTATGTGCTAACTGGTGGAGAATTGGCCTGTATGGTCATGATTGATGCAATCTCAAGGAAAGTCCCTGGGGTTCTTTCCAATGAGGATTCTGGCGAAATAGAGACGTTTTACGATAATTTGCTGGAGTATCCACAGTATACACGCCCTGAAGTTTTTGATGGAGAAGCGGTACCTTCTGTTTTGTTATCAGGCCATCATGCCAATATTGAAAAATGGCGACGACAAAAATCTTTGGAACGTACGTTGGACCATCGGCCGGATCTTTTGGTGAATGCAAATCTGTCCGAAAATGACCGCAAATATTTAGAAGAATATAAGAAAAAAAGTAGTAAATAGCAGCAAAAAATGCTTGATTTTACTATGTTTTTATGTTAGATTATCAATGTTGTGTATTAAGTGACGGTCCGCTGTTACGCGTCTCGTATTAAGAACGTCATATTTTAGGAGGAATATCATGAACGATATTATCAGAGAAATTGAAGCTTCCCAGATTAAGGAAAGCGTAGCTGATTTTAGAGTCGGAGATACTGTTAAGGTATCCGCTAAGATCAAGGAAGGAAACCGTGAAAGAGTTCAGGTTTTCGAAGGCACCGTCATTAAGAGACAGGGCGGAAGCAACCGTGAAACCTTCACCGTAAGAAAGATTTCTAACGGCGTTGGTGTTGAAAAGACATGGCCATTGCACTCCCCATTGGTAGAGAGCATTGAAGTTGTTAGACACGGTAAGGCTAGAAGAGCTAAGTTATTCTACTTAAGAGATAGAGTAGGTAAGGCAGCTAAGGTTAAAGAAATCGTTAGATAATTTAACAAAACGCAAATGAAATGAAAACAAAAGCTCCATAGTGTGCAAGCACAATGGAGCTTTTTGTTTTATACTCTGCCTGCTTTGTGCCTGGAGCAGGGCCGATGAACACTTGAAACAAATTTTTCTATGTTTTATACTGAATTTATCAGGTAATATCTGTTTTTGAGGGTGCATTGAGCAAAGTTGAATTCAAAAAAAGAGAAATTATATATCCACCATACGAACCCCTTG
>JAZUHV010000281.1:0-7288 GCA_045641925.1 Butyrivibrio sp. | reverse complement strand
AATGAATATTTTTTAGAAGGAGTAAGGGAATGAAACAGGTTAGTATGATGCATAGAATTAAAGATTTTCTCATGAAGAAAAAATGGATATTTTTTGTAGTTATTGCTGTGGGCATTGCTGTTAGTGGAATTTTTATTGTTAGAAATTTTTTACGTCCTCACTACAATAAATTCTACGTCGATGACTTAATTGCAGAGAATGCATCGGTTTCTTTGGACGGTTATGACTATGAAAACTTATCGTTTGAAAATGCGGTATACATTCCTATTCCTGATTATGCAAATCAATTAAATGATATTCAAATAATTGGGAATAGATTGTGGTCGGGTGATGACGTTGGGCCGAGCATTGAACGTGCAAAGACCTTGGAAAGCATATTAAAAATTGATGGGTTAAGCACGCCGGATGGTGAGATTGAAAACCTGGAGGGATCTCACTACATATGGACTAGTGGACAGTATGATATTGATATGGGGGTTGATTATTCTTTGGTATCTGACAGGAATGCCGCTGTGCCTGAAATAGATGCTAAGGAGATAACGCCAATTCGACTTAATGAAGGAGATTCCATAGAGGGTATCTTTTTGGACGGAGGCCTATGTAGCCTAGAAACTGCTATCGATTATGCAGATGGTATCATCAGCCAGCTTGGTTCACTCTATTGGGCAGATGAGTGTAGACTTCGCACAGTTATAAAATGCACGATGGAGGATGATTCCACGCAGTTTATCCTTCGATATGAATATCTGGTTGGCGGAATTCCTATTGATGAAGCTGGCGACTATGTACATCAAATGAATGGTGGAACCATGTTTCCGAATTGGGCAGAAATACGAATCTCTAAGGAAAACAAAATTGATTCACTTATCATTAGAAGTTTTGGCGTTCAGAGCATAACACCTAGTAAGGAAAAGGTTTTGACATTGGAAGATGCCTTGCAATGTGCTTCTGAAAAATTGGCTCCGTATGGTACCTACAAAATTTCGAGCATTGAATTCAAATACTGCAACCTATATATACCGGGGAAGGGCGATACACCGGAAAATGAAGTTCGTAAATATAGCCCGATGTGGGTTATGCGCGTAAAAAAGAGTGGACGTTCAGACCCTGCAAATATGGATCCTAGAAAGAATATTTATGTTGATGCTCAGACAGGGGCTGTTTATATTCTGGATTCGACGGACATTAGCTTACCTATGCAATTTGCTAAATGATGGAATAAAGGAAATTTCAGCCATGAATGCTCCTTTTTGTAAAATACGATGAAACAATTAATTCTCTTTGGAAAAAATTATATAAATGCTTTTTTGCTTCCGATTATGATTCTGGGAACATATTTCTTATTCCTTTTAACACCGCTAGCTCTTGATAACGCAAATGGTGCAGAAAGTACGATTCCTGAGATAATAATCAATCGCGACAACTTCGACTTCCTACTATATCCTGATCTATCCTGGCAGAGCTTAATCAACAGGAAGGTGAGCATATATTTCGAAATCTTTGCACCCGTGCTTTGCACGATTTCGGTGATGTACGAAAATTATAAGGAAAAGAAGGAGGGCTTTCTATTCCTAGAACGTATTCGAATCAATAAAGGAAAGCTTAATGCGATTTCCCTTGTTTCTGGTTCCGTCATAAGTGGAATTTGCATGATTAGCTCCTTTTTACTGTTTTTGATGACCATGTATAGTATTTTTCCTGATAGTGCCAGCATGGGGCTTCCGCCCGAACTGGTTCAGTCGATCAATATGCCTTTGCTGTTATTGAATTGGTTTATGTATGGAGTGCTCGTCGGTGGGTTTGTTTCATTCATGTCTGCAATCATTTCGAACCTTGCCTGCTGTATCAGTTTGTCCATTGGAGTTTTATTTTTAGGGAACTTACTTGACAATAGAATAACTAGGGGACTATCTGGTACGCCTCATGATGCAGCGCATTGGGTATATCATCCTTTTGTTTTCCTTGGTTTATTGCTTGCCATAGGCATTCTGTATGTTCTTTTGGGAAGGAGGCGTGTACATTAGGATGTTTCATATTGTTGTTACACAATATAAAGAGTGGATTCGCTCGCCATTGCATAGTCTCTGGATTGTTCTTGGCATTTTTATTTATCAATTTTCAACAGCGGATTTGTTATACAATGCCTCGTTCACGCATTGGTCATTGGGAGTATTTGAACCATTTATCGCGGTTTGCAACCAAATCATACTCCAATTGGTCTTCCCTATTTTTTTCCTGATATTGCTATCCGACTTTCCGGGAAAATATTGCAAGTTTCACTTTGAAATTATTCGAATCGGAAGAGAAAGATTTTTGTTTTCACAAATTATTTTTTTGTTTCTATGTGTTATTTCCTTTGTGGGAGCAGTTTTCCTTATTACAACACTTCCTGCGGTCCCGCATCTGTGCTTCACTAGTAAATGGAGCGCAGTAGTAACGGACTTTAAGAATGCCTATCCTGAATATTCGGCAAATCCAGGAACTTTATTAATTCAGGAAAATATTTTTTTTCAGGGGAAACCTGTTTCAGTAATGATTTTTTCTACCTGCATGTTGTTTCTCCACCTACTGACAATTGGAATGGTTTTGATGGCCTCATTTTGTGTCGGCAAACCGACCATCGGTGTTGTGATCGTATATGGAATTGAAATTGTTGGAACGGCGATATGCTATTTTGATACATTTATAAAATGGATTTTCCCTACCGCGCATAGTATGTTCAACATTCGATATTTGAAATACTTTAGCGGGGCAGAAGTAGATTCTGTTTTTTCTTTCATCTACTTTACAACAATTATCGCGTTGCTAACGGGAGTTTGTTTTGAACGCATCAGGACAGTAAACTTAGATTTTATTCGAAAGGAATAACATAATGATTGAAGTATCAGACGTTTCTTTGACGATGAAAAAGAAACCAATTCTAAGTCATGTGAATTTATCGGTGGCCGACGGAGAGATTTGCGGATTGATTGGAAGAAATGGATCCGGAAAGACAATGCTTATGAAGTGTATATGTGGCTTTGTTATTCCTACCGAAGGCACAATAACAGTTCATAATTGTAAGATTGGAAAAGAAACTGAGTTTCCTTCGAGCACAGGAATTATTATTGAAACACCAGTTTTTCTCTCACATAGAAGTGGATTTCAGAATTTACAAAGGCTTGCGGATTTGTCGGGGAAGGCTACTAGTGAGCGCATCAAAGAGAGTATGAACACAGTCGGTCTGGATTGGTCGGATAAGCTGCCAGTTCGAGGATACAGCCTTGGAATGAAGCAACGCTTGGGACTGGCACAGGCGATTATGGAGGACCCTGCCCTTTTGATTTTGGACGAGCCATTTAACTCATTAGACAAGGATGGCGTAGAGGACATGCGAAAGTACCTGCTATCTCTAAAAGCCGCTGGGAAAACCATATTGCTAACTTCCCATGTAATGGAGGACATCAATTTACTGTGCGATCGCGTTTATGAAATGGACCATGGTCGGATTGTGGAATAATCGCCCCTCCCTGAGTACTTCCTCCAATCTTTTCGAATAATAATTAAGGAAAAGGAGGAATTACATCTATGAGAAAACACATTCTATTTATCCTGCTTTCTATTGTAAGCATAGGTGCTTTTACTGCCTGTACATCTACGATGGCAGGATCCGGAACACCCATCCAGTCAATAAATGCTGAAGCACAGCAAATTGAGCAAACGCTAGTCATTCAGGAAGAAATGGACGGTGGCTGGCTTGCCGCTGTGGTAGAGGATGAGAATGCAGAACCGAGCGGATGCATTTATATTCCGGCACAAACGGATGACGAACATTATGAGGTGGGGGATTATATCATTGTCTGCTCGAATGGAATTGTGGAGGAGACCTATCCTGAAAGATATCACACGATTTGGTGGACTAAGCTAAAACCAAATGAAGGATAGAAAGTTGACAATAAAATATACAAATGCTATTCTAAAACTGTACTACTTTATGTAGTACAGTTTTTTTCGTAACCGATGATAAGTCAACTTGTAAAAGGAGTAAGGATTATGAATATGAATTTATTTTTTAGAGTATTTTTTGATGCAGCGGTGCATCTGTTTTGGTTTTTCTATGGTTTGCCAGTAGCCTGCTTGGCTTGGTTTATTGTGATGCTGATTCTTAATCTGCGCACACCGAAGGAAAATGAAGCAAGGAAAAAGAAACTTCGCGTGCTGACGCTTGTGTCTGGAATCGTGACACTTGCATTGGCGGTGGCATCTACGTCTATGTTGATATTCTTGTCAATTGGTTTGATGAACATGTAATGGGGGCCTGACGTGAAAAATAAGACATTTTACACGCTTCTGATAGCAATCGCGGCGGTTGGAATTCTATGCACGGCGGTTCTTTGTATCGTGACCTATAAGATGTATCAGGATTGTTCGATTCTGTCCTACATCATGAATCGGGGGTGATGTCCATGAAAAAACTAGTCGGACAAATCCTCGCACTTGTGGGGCTTTTGGCTGTATTTGTAGCATATAACTGCATATTTTATTTCAACGTAACCACGAGATTTGTGAATCACCAGAACGAGGAACTGCAGGCGAAGTCCGTCGAACTGTCGGAGTATCTGCCATTTGATGCAAACAGTAAGGCTGTGGTTTGTGAAGATGCGTCCGCCAAGTTTACAGACAATCTTCCTGTGATTGACGGGGCGGCAGCATTGTATCCGGTGTTTAGTGGAATTGTTGGCTCGGTATATCCAAGCGACAGTGTGCATTTTGATGGAACGGATTTTACCAAGGACAGTGCCCTGGTGTACTCAAACACTCGTGGCGCCTACCGTGCGGTGGTGGATGGAGATGTAGACATCGTCTTTTGTGCAAAGCCTTCTGCGGAACAGTTGGCGTATGCAGAAGAAAAAGGCGTGGAATTGGAACTTGTGCCGATTGGATATGAGGCCTTTGTGTTCATTGTGAATGCGAATAACCCGGTAGATAATTTATCGGTTGATGAAGTGAAAGGCGTGTTTACTGGACAGTACCGCAATTGGAACGAATTGGGCGGTCCGGACAGTGCAATTGACGTGGTGATCCGTAACGAAGGAAGCGGTAGCCAGACAGCGCTCATCAACCTGTTGGATGGGGAGCAACCTCTACGCAGACCGACGATTGGTCGCGGAAGTGCTATTGGCTTTTCTTTCCGTTTTTATGTAGAAGCGCTAGCGAAGCAGGGCGGCATTAAAATGTTGTCCTTGAATGGCGTGAGCCCTACGAAAGAAAACATTGCAAATCATTCTTACCCAATTGTGAGTAATTTCTATGCGGTCTATGATCGCGCAAATACAAATGAAAACGTCCAGAAACTGCTGGAGTGGATATTGTCCGAAGAAGGGCAGTACGTCGTGGAGCAGAATGGATATGTGCCGCTAGAGCGCAACTGATTTGTACGGATTATCGGACTCAGCTTTTGTGATACTGATATCGTCCCAAGCAGACGAAGTGCTTAGGAAGAGGGAGGACGAATCAGTGACAATCGCAATTGGTGGATTTATGATGTTATTTGCAGGAATGTTTTCCTACTGCATTCTGTTGCCTTTTGGCCTTCAGAATACAAATTTTGGAATGTTTCTAGTTTTGATGCTTTTTCTGGTGGTATCCATTATGGCGCTGATGCTTCTCACGATTGCTACCATTTGGGGCAGCTTTTTGCAGCGATTTCAAAAGCAGAACCGCGGATTTGTGAAGATAATGGTTTTTTTGGCAGACTTGGCGGTTCTGATTGTGGCCTTTTGTGGAGTAATCCACTAAAGGCTCTTTTTTTTGAAAAATTTATGGTATGGTAAAGGTAGGATTGGAGGAATTATTATGGGAGCTTTACATTTGACTTCAAAAATCTGGCTGGATGGTATGATGGGCCTCATCGCGGGCGATGCGCTCGGCGTGCCGGTACAGTTTATGTTTAGAGATCAGCTTCAGCACCGCGACAAAGGACCTGTGACGGGTATGGAAGGCGGAGGCGTTTATGCGATGCCGGCCGGTACCTGGTCCGATGACGGAAGCATGGCATTAGCCACATTGGATAGCATTGTGACCAAGCGCTGCATTGATCTGGATGATATTATGGAGCGATTTATGGCCTGGAACTGGGACGGAGCATATACGCAGTATGGCAGTGCTTTTGATCAGGGAAATACCTGTACGGCTGCCATTTACAATTACTCAAGACATAAGGACGTTACGATTTGCGGTGAGACAACGGAGCGCTCAAACGGCAATGGTTCGCTGATGCGCATTCTGCCAGCCTGTCTTTACGTGGCAGCGCAGGAAGACCTTTCGGATGCACAGCGCGTGAAACTGGTGGAGCAGGTATCCGGACTTACGCATAATCATGTGCGCAGTCGCATGGGCTGCGGCATTTATTTCTTTATGGTGCAGGCAATCTTGCATCGCCGCCCGGAGCAGACACTCCCTGAACTTTTAAAACAGGGCGCGGACGCAGCTTGGAAGCATTATAGTGCGGACCTATTAAATTATACGCAGCTTCTTTTATACAATCGTGTTCACGAAACGGAAAAGCTTGCTAAGGAAGACGAAAAAACCATTAAAACCTCCGGCTATGTAGTGGATACATTGGAGGCAGCAGTATGGGCCCTGGCAACGACCGATTCCCTTGCAGAATGTCTCTTGAAAATTGTGAATCTGGGCGATGACACCGATACCGTTGCGGCTGTAGCGGGTGGTCTGGCAGGTCTGTACTATGGAATGGAAGGGATTCCAAAAGAGTGGCTGGATGCAATTGTGAAGAAGAATATGGTGGAAGACCTGTGTGAGCAGGCGGGTGTGAGCCTATGAAGGTCTTAATAATTCCGGATGTGCACCTTAAACCATGGATCTTTGAGCGCGCGGGCAGAGCCTTGGACGGGAAGCGTGCGGACCTCGCGGTCTGCCTGATGGATATTGCTGACGATTGGAACAAGCAATACAATCTGGAGGCCTATGAGCTTACGTATGATGCGGCAATCGCTTTTGCCAAGAAGTATCCACAGACAAAGTTCTGCTATGGAAACCATGATTTGTGTTATGTTTGGAACCAGCGGGAGAGCGGTTACAGTCCGATTGCGCCATATACCGTGAACACGAAGCTGGCAGAACTAAATGCAGCCCTGCCATCGGACAATCCGATTCAAATTGTGCAGCGAATCGATGATGTGCTGTTTAGTCATGGTGGAGTTAGTGAATTCTTTGTGGAACAGTATTTTTCGGAGGTCTCCTATGAGGCACTGGATGCGGTGGTAGAGGGAATCAATGCGATGGGATG
>JAZUHV010000280.1:0-5929 GCA_045641925.1 Butyrivibrio sp. | reverse complement strand
TGTGGTATTTCGTCGCAGTAAGATCAATCTAAATTTGACGTTGAAGAGCATTCAAAGTGGCATTCCTCAGCGCGTGTGGGACATTTTGGCGGCAGGAGGCTTTTGCCTGACCAATTATCAGCCGGAGCTTTTGATGTACTTCGAGAATGGAAAGGATCTGGTCTTCTTTGAAGACTTGCAGGATTTGCAGGATAAAGTTGCATACTACCTGACACATGACGAAGAGCGTGAGCAAATTGCCAAAAATGGATATGAAAAGGTGAAACAATTGCACCAGTACAAGAATCGCTTTGATGCGATGCGAGAGTGGATTACGGAAATATAAAATTGAGGCGGGCATAAGAGCCCGCCTTTTTTGCGCAAAAAAAGAGCCTTATTTGTTTGAACAATGAACAAATGAGGCTCTTAACAATATCCGTTGTACAACATTCCAGAGTAAATTGAGGATGTGTAGGTGTCTCCGCTAGGCCGCTGCGGATTCTTGTAACTAATCATGACCTTGTTGATGTATTCCATAGGGTCAAGCATGATTTCTTCTGCCTTGTCCTGCAAGTCAGATTTGAACTGATTGAGATCAGAAAGTGTATGAATGAGGGAGCCTTCCTTCGCAGAAGCACGCAGGCGTTCACCATCGACTTCGATCATACCGGTTTCCTGATTGACCATCAATCCATTGGCTTCCAATGCATTACGATGATTATCAGCAATGTAAGCTAAATCTGCAGCCAAATGTTTACTGCCAGTTCCGTTTCCTCGCTTTGCCAAATCAACCAGGCTGTTATAACTGTTTGCCAATTCGTTTACACTATCTACCAGTGCATCAAGATTCTGCTTTAATCCAATGGTGGCAGGATTGCTGATATCTTCGCTGACCTTCTTTAACGTAATTTCGAATGCACGGTCTACAGTGAAAATATTGGAAGAAGAAATTCTGGTTTCTCCATTCAGTTCAAATACAGCATTGGAAGGGTAGTGGGAGGTCTGATTCAGCCCCAATACATCCACAGCCCCGCTTAATGCACTGGAATCTTCATCGGAGATGGTGAAGATGGCTGGCTTGTCACCGACACCGGTCATGTTAGAAGTGATTTCCAATGCGGTCTTTCCATCATTATTAGAAATGACCTGCGCATTAAGTCCAATATTTGAGTTGTTGATCAAACGGGCGAGTTTGTTTTGTACATCTAAATTGTTCTCGCTGTCCTTTACACCAAACTGCATTTCATAGGTGATGGAGGAGATGTTTACATCAAACGAATAGGTTCCGGTAAACAGGCCTCTGGCCTTTGGATTTAAGAAGTTTCCGGTATTTACCTGTGGTGTAGCAAGCTGCTTTACACCAATCTTAAATTTCTTACCTTCACCAACGGAGGTGTTATCGCCGATGTAATCTACCGCTACTGTATCCGGCTGATCGGATTCGGCAATGCTCTTAAAGGTCATGGCGCCACTGGACGCATCCGTTAAATCGCCTGTAATATCCAAGAGAGAGCGGGCATTTTCCTTAATATCAATTGCATACTTCTGGGATTCTTCCGAGATATCCACATCAAAGAACGGGTTGGCTCTGTTACGCTTCACAATGTTATTGTAAACATCGCGCAGTTCGTCCTTTTTATGGGCACTATGCTTAGAGTATGGTTTGTTGCCATACGTAGACAAATAATAATTGTAAACATTGCTTATCATAACAGTCACCTCCTTGTCTGTTCATGATAAAGAGAATATAGGTAGAATATCCTTTTCTACAACCTAAACATAGCACATTCGTCAAGCAATGTCACGCATTATTTCTCAAAAAAGCCAGAAAAATAAGGATTTTTTGCAAGTTATATAAAAAATGACATACTAAATGATGGAAGTGAGGTGCAAATTACGAACTGGATGATTTCTAATAGAATGGTTAAAAAGAATGCGCGCCCGGAAGCGAAGTGAGATGCAACAAAGCAAAAATAGAGGAAAACCTGACTGCAAAAAGGCTCTTGAGGTCGGCAAGCCCTTTTGTTACAATGATGGAGCCAGTATTTGCGGGGATTAGATGAACTGTCTAAATCGCAAGCATGCGCCTGCTTCCTACATATTATATAGGAAAAGGAGACGCATGGAATGAATAATAAAGAAAATCCATACATCGGAAAGCTTTACGAGGACTACAGGGACCATTTGGTCGACCTGGTGAGTGCTCAGATTAATGGCAATGAGGAGGCCGCTGCAGATTTGGTGGCGGACGCGTTCCTTGAGTATTTGAAGCGTGATGACTTTCTTAGCACCTGCAGAAAAAGCACGCAGGTGAAAGCACTGTTTCGCATCACGCAACGTCATTGCGACAGATATATTGAACAGATGGGATATTGTCCTTCCTTATTATTAAGAGAGGAGTCATCTTACGCAGCGTATACGCTTCCGAAACTTTCTGACCTCGATGATATTTATATGGATCATATTTATATGGAGGATTTGGTCGCTAACCTATACGGAGACGAGCGTGTGGTTGTGGAGTCATATTACTTTTTAGGAATGAGTTCCAGGGAAATCAGTGCTAAGATGGGGATTAGCATGGACACATTTTATAAGAAGCATTCCCGTGCTTTGGAAAAACTGCGTTGGTTTTCTAAGCATTGCTAAAATAATTGAATAATTGCTGCTTTTGGCGAATAAAAGCCTTGACTTACCACTTGCATTTATGATATATTACGAAAGCAAGTGAAAGCGGAGGCTTTTATTTTTTTGCCTAAAAATCAGTAAATCAGATGTTGGAGGTACATATCATGCGTGTTAAGATTACATTAGCTTGTACAGAATGCAAGCAGCGTAACTACAATACAACTAAGGAGAAGAGACTTCATCCGGATCGTATGGAGACTCAGAAGTATTGCAAGTTCTGTAAGAAGCACACTTTACATAAGGAAACCAAGTAATTCCTTTTAACGAACACAGAGAAAGGTATCGGTTACAATGGGTGATACAGAAAACGAAATCTTAGAGAATGCATCAGCTGAAGCAAAGTCCGCTTCTAATGATGTTACAATCGAAGAGTTAACTGCCCAGGCTGCGAAGTCTGCAGCAACAAAGAAGTCCATTAACAAAAAAGGTAATGCCGGTGTTTGGGCATCTTTCAAGGGCGAATTTAAGAAGATTATTTGGCCAAGTGGTCAGACCCTGACCAAGGAAACCATTGCAGTTATTGTTGGCTCAGTGATTCTTGGTGCAATTATTGCTTTGGTAGATTACGTGATTCGTTTCGGCCTTGGCTTTATCATTTAGTTTTAAGGGATTGGTGATCAGATGTCAGATATTAATGAAGAAATCTCAGGCGCTAACTGGTATGTAGTTCATACATATTCAGGCTATGAGAACAAAGTTAAAGCGAACATTGAAAAGACCATCGAGAACAGAAATCTTCAGGATCAGATTTTAGAGGTGTCTGTTCCATTGCAGGAAGTAATTGAAATGAAGAATGGTGTTCGCAAACCGGTTCAGCGTAAGATGTTCCCAGGATACGTTCTGATCCATATGATTATGAACGATGACACCTGGTATGTTGTACGTAATACCAGAGGTGTTACGGGATTTGTTGGTCCGGGATCCAAGCCTGTTCCATTGACTGCAGAAGAGATGCATAACTTAGGCATTAACAAGAAGGCAGCTGTGGAATACAAGGTTGGAGAAACCGTCATCGCTATCTCCGGCGTATGGGAGAATACTGTTGGACAGATTAAAGCTATCAACGAAAGCAAGCAGACTGTTACCATCTATGCAGATGTATTCGGTCGTGAGACTCCGGTTGATTTGAGCTTTGACGATATCCGACATATGTAAGGTTCGTCAGCGGACTTCGGTTCGTTTTCGATACAGTGGGAGGGTGATTCCCGCATAACCACATTTTTATAGGAGGTGCCATAATGGCCAAGAAAGTAACAGGTTATATCAAATTACAGATTGCTGCCGGCAAGGCTACACCAGCTCCACCAGTTGGTCCAGCACTCGGTCAGCACGGTGTCAACATCGTTGAATTCACTAAGCAGTTCAACGCTAAGACCGCAGACATGGGAGATACTATTATCCCAGTAGTCATCACAGTTTATGCAGACAGAAGCTTCAGTTTCATTACTAAGACTCCACCTGCAGCAGTTCTTCTTAAGAAGGCTTGCAAGATTCAGTCAGGTTCCGGTACCCCGAACAAGACTAAGGTTGCTACCATTTCCAAGGCTGATCTCCAGAAGATCGCTGAAACCAAGATGCCAGACTTAAATGCAGGTTCCATTGAGGCAGCTATGAGCATGATCGCCGGTACTGCAAGAAGTATGGGTATCACCGTAGAAGAATAGTATAAGGAAAGTGGAAGGGTTTTCCCGCTAATACCACTAGGAGGTTTATAATGAAAAGAGGTAAAAAATACGTTGAGTCAGCTAAGTTAGTTGACCGCGCAACAGTATACAGTGCTGAAGATGCTTTAGCACTTGTAAAGAAGGCATCTACCGCTAAGTTCGATGAAACTGTAGAAGCACACATCAGAACCGGTTGTGACGGACGTCATGCTGAACAGCAGATCCGTGGCGCTGTAGTTCTTCCACACGGAACTGGTAAGACCGTTCGTGTACTCGTATTTGCTAAGGGTCCTAAGGCTACTGAAGCTGAGGCAGCTGGTGCAGATTTCGTAGGTGCTGAGGAGTTAATTCCAAAGATTCAGAACGATGGCTGGTTAGATTTCGATGTTGTAGTTGCAACTCCTGATATGATGGGCGTTGTAGGTCGTCTCGGTAAGGTTCTCGGTCCTAAGGGCTTAATGCCAAACCCTAAGGCTGGTACCGTAACCATGGATGTTACCAAGGCTATCAACGATATCAAGGCTGGTAAGATTGAGTACCGTCTTGACAAGAGCAACATCGTACACGTTGTTGTAGGTAAGGTTTCCTTCACCGAAGAGCAGTTAGCTGACAACTTCAAGGCTATCATGGATGCAGTTGTAAAGGCTAAGCCATCAGCTCTGAAGGGACAGTACATCAAGAACATCACTGTAGCTTCTACAATGGGTCCTGGTGTAAAGGTTGATACTTCCAAGTACGTTGGTTAATCAATCACGAATCTAATTTTTAGATTCTCTTGACAAATACATAAGCGGATGGTAATATACATCCGTTGGTCAGAAATGACCGCTACCGTAGACAGCAGGTGCCGTAAGGCTTAAAGATGCCCGCCGAGGAGTTTTTAAGATTAGATTCTTTCAATGCCTCCGTGTCTACGGAGGCATTTTTAATTATTTAAGGAGGATATACTCATGGCTAAGGTTGAGATTAAGGCGCCTATCGTAGATGAGATCATCGCTAATTTAGATGGTGCTCAGGCTGCTGTTCTTGCTGATTATCGTGGACTTACCGTTGAGCAGGATACTGCATTACGTAAGAAGATGAGAGAGGCTGGCGTAACTTACAAGGTATACAAGAATACTTTGATTAAGCGTGCCGTTAAGGGAACCGCATTTGAGGCTCTTACCGTTGACTTAGATGGTCCTACTGCAATCGCTATCTCTAAGACTGACGCAACTGCTCCTGCAAAGATTCTTTACGACTTTGCAAAGACTGCAGATAAGTTGGAATTAAAGAGCGGTGTGATTGACGGAACCTACTACGATAAGAACACCATTGGTACAATTGCTACCATCCCATCAAGAGAAGAGCTGCTCTCCAAGTTCCTTGGAAGCATTCAGTCTCCTATCACCAACTTTGCTCGTGTTATTAAGCAGATCGCTGAGAAGAACGAAGCAGAGGCATAATTTTTAACAATTACCGCACATTCAGTGCAACACTATTTTAAATTTTTAATGGAGGATTTTTACAATGACAACACAGGAAATCATTGAAGTAATCAAGGGTATGACCGTTTTAGAGTTAAACGATCTTGTAAAGGCATGTGAGGAAGAGTTCGGCGT
>JAZUHV010000279.1:0-2748 GCA_045641925.1 Butyrivibrio sp. | reverse complement strand
GGTGAAAACGGTGCTGGTAAATCCACCACCATCAACATGCTCTGTACCATTTTGGAGAAAACCTCCGGAGAGGTAACCATCCTTGGAAATGAGTTAGGAAAGAAGGATTCGGTCATTCGTGATCGCATCGGAATTGTGTTTCAGAACTCGGTTTTGGATGCCAAATTGACCGTTAAGGAAAATTTGATGACGAGGGGCTCTTATTACGGATACACCAAGGGTGAAATTGAAAAACGAATTGCACCATTTTATGAACCATTTGAGCTGGGCGAAATTTGGAATCGTAAGTATGAGAATTTGTCCGGCGGCCAGAGGAGAAGAGTGGACATCGTTCGTGCACTGATTAACCAGCCGGACATCCTGTTTTTGGATGAGCCAACCACAGGCTTAGACCCAAAGTCCAGAAAGATTGTCTGGAGTTACATCGATTATCTTCGCAGGGAACGTGGAATGACAATTTTTTTGACAACGCATTACATGGAAGAAACCAAGGACGCGGACCATGTGGTGATTCTGGATCATGGGCAAATCGTGGCAGATGGCACACCGATTTCATTGAAGAATCAGTATGCATCGTCAAGACTTGTGTGGTATACCAAGCAGTCAAAGGAAGCAGAAGATTTGATGGCGGGATATTCTTTTACATATGATGCGGACCATTACAATATGCTTTTTCAGGGAAATCTGACAGAGTTTTTGTGGGAAAACCGCGAGGTGGTTACGGATTATGAAGTACAAAAGGGCAGTATGGATGATGTGTTCTTGAACTTAACCGGAAGGGAGTTAGCAGTATGAGACGTTTTATGGGATTAACCAGAAGAAATTTATTAATTTATTTTAAGGATAAGCAGGCGATTTTCTTTTCACTGCTGACTTCCATCATTGTATTTGTATTATATCTGTTGTTCTTGCGCGGAGGCTTTGTAGAAGCCATTGAGAACGCGACGGAGGCGGTTGGAAGCTTAATAGAGAAAGAGGATATTCATACTTTCTCCAATGGTATGCTGCTTTGCGGCATTGTTGGATCCGCGATGATTACTATTCCGTTTAATTGCCTGGGTACGGTGATTCGAGATCGTGAGCTACGAATCGATTACGATATTAGTGTAACGCCAATGGGCAGATGGCAGATTGTACTGTCTTACTTTACTGCAGCATCCATTAGTGCATTCCTCTTAAGCTCTGTGATTATGACCATTGGTATCCTTATTCTGGGCGCTATGGGTAACCTATATTTAACACCACTTAGCATCCTGAGTTTGTATGGCTTGAATGCACTTGGCTCCATCAGTTCCACAGCCTTGTTTATGTTAGTTGTGCTTTTGTTCAAGAGCTCATCTGCAAGTGGAGCATTCTTTGGTATTCTCTCTGCAGTGTCCGGTTTTATCATTGGCGCCTATATTCCTTTGACGAACTTTAACTTGGGCGTTCAGACGGTTTGTAATATTTTTCCGGCAACGGGGCTGGTGGTGCTGTACCGCAATGCGTTGTTAAATGGTGTATTGGAGCATATGGACACCTGTATCGGTGGCGTGGACAATGGCGCGGTCGTAGATGGCTTAAAGACCGCTTTCTCCTTCCAATCCGTATGGGGTGAGCATACCGCAGCCCTGTGGCAGACAATCCTGTTTATCGGAATTTGGATTGTGGTTTGCGTGATTGCAATGATTCTGATGTATCGAAAAGTTTATAAGAGAAAATAGTTTAAATATGGTTTGTAAAGTGAGCGGATGCCTTGTTATGGGCATCCGCTTGTGCTATATTAAAATACAATTCATATACAAAAAACAGGAGGACGCGCCGTGATTATCGAAAAGAATATTGCTTATGAAGATGAACATTTATTCATCGTGAAAAAGCCGGTTGGCATAGCCAGCCAGTCCGAGCGCGGATTCTCCCAGGACCTTTTGAGCGCGGCCCTGACGTATCGCGTAAGGAAAGGAGAACCATCCTATGGGGCCATTATCAATCGACTGGATAAGCCTGTTGGGGGCCTGGTTCTGATTGCAAAGGATAAGCAGACTGCACAGAAACTGTCGGCGTTGTCCGGTGAGCATAGCATTGAGAAGTGGTACTATGCAGTGGTGGAAGGCGAATTGTCTGGGAAAGGCGAGTTCTCGGATTATATTCAAAAAGATGAGAAGGAGAATCAGTCCTTTATCGTCCCAGAGACGGAGGCGAATACTGGCAAGGCAAAGAGGGCAAAACTTCTTTATGAAGCTGTCCGCATGATTGAAATCAATGGTGTTACGCATACTTTGTTACGTGTGCGTCTTTTAACTGGTCGTCATCATCAAATCCGTGTGCAGATGGCTTACCATGGCCATCCACTCTATGGGGATATGAAATATAATGCAACCTATGCGAACCAACGTGGGGTATCGCCAGCGTTGTTTGCGTATCATTTATCGTTTCAAAATCCGTATGGTGCAGACCACATTACGGTGGAATGTGAGCCGGATTGGCACTTTGAGGGAATGTAATGATGCAGATTAAGATACCGGAGGATGTCAGGTATATTCTCCAAATATTAACAGAACATGGATATGAGGCCTATGCAGTTGGCGGATGCGTCCGCGATAGTATACTTGGCCGCGAGCCGCATGATTGGGACATTACCACCAATGCACTGCCGCAGCAGGTGAAGGCGCTCTTCCGCCGCACGATCGACACCGGCATCCAACACGGGACCGTGACAGTCATGCTGGGCGGTGAGGGCTTCGAAGTCACCACCTACCGTCTGGACGG
>JAZUHV010000278.1:0-6106 GCA_045641925.1 Butyrivibrio sp. | reverse complement strand
ATTGCCTTCCATTTCAGGCCAATCCTTAAAGGTCTTACCTGCACCGGAAATTGCCTGATAGGTTGTAACTACAACTTCCTTAGGTCCAAATTCCTTTAATGCAAAAATAACAGGAGCATAACTCTGGATAGAGCAATTTGGCTTAACTGCTACGAAACCACGAGTGGTTCCCAGTCTCTTCTTCTGAGATTCAATTACTTCATAATGCTCAGGATTCAGTTCTGGAACTACCATAGGTACATCCGGAGTCCAACGATGTGCACTGTTGTTAGATACAACAGGTGTCTCGGTCTTTGCATAATCCTCTTCAATCTTCTTGATTTCGTCCTTAGTCATATCAACTGCACTAAATACGAAATCAACCTGTGCTGCAACCTTCTCAACCTCGGTAACATCACATACAATCATATTCTTAACGCGTTCTGGCATTGGGGTAGTCATCTTCCAACGTCCGCCAACTGCTTCTTCATATGTCTTACCAGCGGAACGTGGGCTGGCTGCAATTGCAACCACTTCAAACCATGGATGGTTCTCCAGTAAAGAGATAAATCTCTGTCCAACCATACCGGTTCCACCAAGTACACCAACTCTTAATTTCTTGTCCATCTTTTCTTTCTCCTATCTAAATTTTCTGGTAAATTGCGAATTCGAAGCCCTGTGCTCGTGCTGCATCAATCAAGTCCCCCAGCATTGCCGCATTCGTTGAGGAGCCCGATGATAAGGAAAAAATCTCACCACCATGCAAACGATTCTTTGCATTCTGAAGTGCTTCTGTCACATCCGGTTGTTGATCTGCATTCCAATCGGCATAAGCA
Source organism: Butyrivibrio sp. (assembly GCA_045641925.1). Classification (GTDB taxonomy): domain Bacteria; phylum Bacillota; class Clostridia; order Lachnospirales; family Lachnospiraceae; genus Eshraghiella. Next base: position 5,291 of record JAZUHV010000278.1, on the reverse strand, counting down.
AAACTCCAAAATACGGTGCGGTACCCCAGGCTTTGAGCCACAGCCAGCGTTCGCTCGCTGAAATTACCTGAAGGAGCACGGAACAAATACATATCGTATCCGTAATTCTCGTGAGCGTAATTGTACAACAGGTTAATCTCTGTTGTCAATTCATTTACCATATACGTGCCCACGGTTACGCCTGTTGCCGTTTGATTGCCCAAAACATGGCCTTCCTCAATCATACGCTTGATTAATTCCGGATTTTCTTCCATATATTCTTTGGTTACAAAGAACACAGCATGTGCCTTCTTTTCCTTCAGGGTATCCAATATGGCTGCTGTATATCCACGCTCATACATGCAATTAAACGTAAGGAAGACATATCGGCTATCCGGTTGGATAAAATCTACCGCAAATTTGCCCTCATAAGCATTCTGATAATAAGAAAGCTCCGGACGATTTTTGTCATCCACGCCTGTGCCCACACCGTAATCCAGCACCTGATCGGAATATGCATTCAGATCACCGAGTTCCTCGCCCTTATTCTGGTTCATGAATGCTGTATAGCTTTCCACCTGTGTTGCATCGGATGGTGCTTCTCCCTCTGCCACTACAGCCACGGTAAACTCCTTCACAGAGCAATTACCATAAGCATCTCTTGCAAGAATTTCATACCGGTATTCGCCCTGTCCCATAACAGAGACCTGACTAAGCAGGGTCTTTTTATCATCCGCAAGTGTCATATCATCCGAAAAGCCATAGGTGCAATCCGAATAATCCGTCACGCTCTCCACAACATCCTCCAGCTTCAGATTTCCGGAAAGCTCCAAATAGAAGCGGTCAGCTTTCAGATGAATTACCGGAGCCTTCAAATCCGTTACTTCGACGGTAAAATGTGCCGTTGCCTTCTGATAATTTACATATGCTTTATACCGGCCAATTGTCTTAGTATCTACCGAAGACAAATCTAATGTCATTTCAGACAAAATCGTTTTAGATGCTTTCACATAATCAGAAAGTTCGGTACTGATGGGGTCATCCACATTTACGCGAACCAGCTTGGATTGCAGGACAATCGCACTGGCAGAATTTTGACAGCCCGTCAGAAACAAAGTGCAAAGAAGCATCCCAAGCAACAGCAAATATATAATTTTTGTTCTCATAGTCATTTTCATAGATTGAATATAACACATTCAACCGTATGGATAAAGTTATTGTAGAAATGTTTTTGGAACGATATAATAAATGAACGAGGTGAATTATGGCAGAATTTAATTTAGAAAATTGGCCGGAGGGATTTTATCGGCTCGGCGAAATCAAAGAACGTGAGCAGGCACTAAAGGAAGCTTTAGAGGCTGGTCTTGAGCCTTCTGACAGCGCGCGTAGACTTCTTTTTTACAAGCGTTATCAGCCATATGGAAAGAAAAATGAGTTACAGGATCGATTCATGTATTCTTTCATGATGCTACAGGCATTAAGCGAGAATGGTTATGTTTTCCCAAATCCTATGCGAAAGAAATTGCACGGATATTTTCAGGAGCTGATGCTAGAGGATTATAAAATCATGCCTGCCTTAGAAAAAGAACTTCTGGAAGCAGAATGGCGGCAAATGGCAGGCCTGTATATCAGCACCTGTGTAGGAAATAAAAACTACGGAGCCGTCTTAAGCCTCATTCCGATTGGGCAGGAGCAGCGCGGCCGCAAAATGATGGAAGGCATAAAAAAAGCACTGGTCACCTTCCCACAAAGTCTTGGGATGGAGAACCTCAGTGCTCCATTGTATCAGATTTTTGAAAATCTTTATGAACAAATTACCGCAAACGCCAAGAGTTAATCACAGCGGACATTGGTATTGTTATTGATATAATCTTTTACGCTTTGCACATAAAGTTCACCAATTTGGCTGAGCTTTGTGTGCTTGCGAATCACATATCCGATGTGCATATCCACATCTTCTTCTAAAGGAATGGCAAGATAATCATCGCCATTCAATTCCTCACAAACAATTCCGCTGCAAAGCGTATAGGCATCCAAACCAACCATCAGGTTCAGTAGGGTAGCTCTGTCACAGGCCTTGATTACCTTTTTATATTCTCTGGTGCTGAGGATTTCCTCCGCTAAATATAAAGAAGCGTTATCCCCCTGTTCAAAGGAAAGACATGGATATTCTTCCAAGTCCTCCATACTAATCGTAGCATTGCCCGCTAATGGATGCCCTCTCCAAAGATATACATAGCCCTTGCAGGAAAACATCTCAACGAATTGCAAATCCTTATCCTTAAATATTTTCTCAAGGACCTTTTGATTAAAATCATTCAGATATAGAATGCCCAGCTCGCTACGGCCGGTTGCTACATCCTGAATCAAATCCATTGTGCGGGTCTCACGAATAGCGAACTCGTAAAGATGCATATCAAAGCCCTTAACCATCTCTACGAATGCCTTTACGGCAAATGTATAGTGCTGGGTAGACACGCCAAAGTGTTTCTTTCTGGCGCCTTCGGAATAATGCCCCTCCATCAGCTCTACCTGATTAATCACTGAGCGTGCATATCCTAAAAATTCCTTTCCCTCTTCCGTCAGGGACACACCCTTATTATTTCTGGAAAAGATTTCAATCCCAAGCTCGTTTTCCAATTCCTTGACTGCTCCGGAAAGACTTGGCTGCGTCAGATAAAGTTGTTTTGCAGTTTCGTTAAAGGAGCCGGTTTCTGCAATAGCAATTACATATCGCATCTGTTGTAATGTCATAACATTCCCTCCGGTTTATTTTTTATCTGAATCAAAGTATGTTTTACGAATTTCCTCCAGAAAATTATCGGCCAGAGCGTTCTTGTGGCGCAGGCTCTTTTCCATGCAGGAAATAATTTCCGCCTGTCTTCTGGTGGTAATGCAGCCATTTGCCTTAAATTCCACAATAAAGAAAATCATTAGAAATTCTGTAAACAACGCTGCCAGAAGAATTGGGCCCAAAATATAATAATCTTCCAAGGCTTCACAATAGGTCTGCGTCACCAAATACGAATAATAGGTTAATATGCTACGATGCAGATCCGGTTGTGCATGCACCATAGCTTCATATTCCTGAATCATCGTTGCATCCGCTTCCGTCTCTAAGACCTTTCCAAACTGTTTCTGATACTGTCGAATCAAAAAATACAGTTTGGTATTTTGCAGTAGCATTCCCTGATAATCCAAATAGTCATAAATCAGGGAGTTGATAAATTTCACCGGATAAAAAGAAAATGCCAACTTCTTTTTTCCAATACGCGGTGCCATGATTTCCACGCGGTCAATTTCTTCCATCGGCAGGGTCAGCTTCTGCGCTTCTTCCAGGCGGTCTCGCACAATCCACATATATTCCGCATATACATAGCGGTAGATGTCCCGCAGGCTTTCCACAAACGCATGGCGCACGCGGTCACTCGCTTCGGAGTCCTCTCCTCGTTCCGGCAAATTCTGCAAATTTACCTGCCACCAGTAAAACAGTATATTCTTACGGTCATCCAGTAAAAACTGTAAAAAGCTTTGGTCCGGATAACTCTGCTCCCAGAAAATCTCAAAGGGTTCTTCCACCTTAGCAAGTGGAATCACATTACTCTTTTCCAGTAAAAGTTCTGCCGCATGAATACAGGACAGCTCCAGTGTCATTTCACATCGTTTTCCGTAAGAAACCGTTCGTCGCGGATACAGTCTGCACACTAATGGCATACAATCCTCACGACCCTGGTACTGCAAATCGCAAAGCTTTTTACGGTAATATGGGCAGCGACCGAATACATGATGGATGGAGAAACAATTCAACTCCTTATGATAGGTGGAAAAAAATCGCAATTTTCTTCCCAAGGCTCCCGGCTCTTTAACAATGTGCTTATAGGTCTCAGAATCGTAAGCAATGTTCCAGTTTCCACAGCAGTTCATCGGGCAGTTTTCCGCCAGACAGGTAAACTCCGAGGCAATGCTTGCTTTATAATATTCAATTTCCTTTTCTTCCTGGCTCACTCGCTGCTCCCGTATTATGCTTTCAGTAGTTTTTCGACCTCATGGAGGGTTTCCTCAATGGAGCGCCCCTCCTCATCCACAACAATATCCGCATAGGCCTCATACAGGCGAATGCGCTCATCATACAAATCCTTCAAATTCTGGCCATCGCGAAGCACCACACCTCTCCCGGCGATATCACTTAGTCGCTCCGATAATGGACCATATGGTAATCGTAAATAAACAATCGTACCAATTTCTCTCAGATGCTCCATCGCTTCTTTTCCATATACCACACTTCCGCCGGTTGCAATCACAGTACGATGGCAGGAAAGGCTTGCATTTACACGATTTTCCACAGCAATAAAGCCATCCACGCCCTGCTGTGAAATAATCTCATGCAAGAGTTTCCCCTCTTCCTCCTGAATTACCAGGTCAGAATCGATGAAGCGATATCCTAAAAGCTTAGCCAAAATAACACCAACCGTGCTCTTACCAACGCCCGGCATGCCAATTAATACAACATTATCCTTCATATTCATCTACCAGATACTGCACAATATTTGCGCCAATAGTTCCAACCGCACTCGGTGTGATTGCCTCCCAAATTTCATGACGTCTTTGGGCAAGCGGATCCTCTCCGCGCTTAATTGCTTCGATAGCAGCCTCTGCCTCTTTCCAATTTGTCACATTCATAAAGCCCGTGCCGATCATCTTGGCAGCAGGGTCAAAGTCATCCTGATCATCCGAATAAATGATTGGTCGACCAGTCACCAGATATTCCGAAATCAGGGATGTGAAATCCGCAAACAAAACATCGGACGCCAAAAGCGTAGTCATATAATCACTATCTGAATCCAGCTCCATATTCGGTGCATTCTGAATTTCTGCCCGGATTGCTTCCATTTCTTCACGCGTGCGAACACCGGCATCCACCATGGATTCCCACATCAAAGGATGCGGCCGTAAAATCAGGCGGTCCTTCGGATGTTCTTTCATATATTGCTTCATATCCTCATAATAATCCAGAAAATGGCTTTTTTTCTGTCCAGGAATATCCGCAAACAGCCAGCGAGGCAGCCAACCAATGCTCAACCCTTCGCAAGGAGTTTTCTGCATATTTTCCAAGCGTTCCTGCAACGTATCAAATCGCGGAAAACCAAGGCTCACATACCGATTGCCTCCCTTTGCCACCTGATAAGGCAGACGGGCCATAGTCTTTTCCCTCGCCTGATCATTCGAATGGAACGTTATATCGGTACTGCACATAAAATCATAGTTGACCGCGCTGAAATACGCTTCTGAGGTTAGCATGCAGTATGCATAAG
>JAZUHV010000277.1:0-6463 GCA_045641925.1 Butyrivibrio sp. | reverse complement strand
CAGAATGAAAAAAATATTTTGGAAAGAGCTTATGGCATATATCAAAAAATGAAAAAGGCGGGAGAATTCCCAGTGAATTAAAAAAGCTTATGTAATTTTCATTACATAAGCTTTTCTATAGATAGTTGTTTTTCTTTTGATAAATCAATATACATTCCTGAATCGCTCATAACCATTGGGCGAGCAAGAGAGTGATCATTTATAAGAATTACCTTACAAACTGTACCATCATTTAGCATTACTTCCTTTCCGATGTATTCTTCTGTGTTTCTAAATAAATCTCTTACGTTTGTAATCTGCATTTTGTCCCCTCTCTAAAAATGCGTTTTTTCATAGATTTGATGATAATCTCAAACCATTTTTCTGTCAAGCAAAGCACGCCCTTCTGCGGCTTAGTCGCCCCTTCGTTTATGGATTATAATCATTACGGCAAGTGCAATCAGGCCCACGCCGGACACGATCAGTCCAAGTCTAAGTCCCGGCACTTCATATTTCAGTTCCACAATGTGATTTCCAGCAGAAATTGGGAAGCCTACCAGCGCACCGTCACACAATTGCGTCTGTTCAACCCTTTCGCCATCCACGAAAGCCTTCCAGCCACCATCCTGCGCAACGGAGGTAAATAATACGCGGTCCTCCTCAAGGAATAATCGACCGGTAATTTCCGTTTGGGAAAATTCCAGCACATCCATCGCATCTTCGGACAAGATTTCAAAGGCATGGTTCCAATTTTCCTCATTCATTCGATACAGGTTCAGTCCACAGCAGCCAATCTGATATCCGGTCACGGAAAAATGCATCTTAATAACGGTTCCGGCCTCACAAGCACCAAGCGATGCAAAACGCGTTCTACCGCAGTCTATTTTTCTGGAACGTCCGTCAGAATACTCTATCTCGATGGAGCCGGCGCGGAAATTGCTTTCCAGGTAAATTACATCATCGTTCTCAATAACATACTCATAGTCAAAGGTAATTTCCTTGGAAAAGTCTTCCGTAATGTAATACTGCTCATCCCAGTTATTATTTTCCTGCAAAGAACAATTTGCATACGCAAAATTACTGCACTGCAGCTGACTAAATACGACGCATTCCTCACCCATCATAGCATTCAAAAGACTATTCTGGTTCTGAAGCACACGTCCATAATCCTTAGGTGTGTAATGATCAAACTCTCTGTCCACGCAAAACGCAATCGGCAGCACACGGTCAGCCTTATATACATCTCCCGCTTCCAATTCCTTGAGCAAAGAAAATCCCGAAAGGCCGCTCTTACTTAATGTATGATCTCTGTCCACCATATACGTTAAGGACAGCAATGCATTCTGCACAGGAGATTCCGTATTATATATGGTGGAAACATTCTTACCATAAATCGCATTTCCCAAATAGCGGAATAACTGATAAGTGCCCTTTTGCATCGTAGAAGAATAATACGTTATACCATTATAATTTCCTAACATGCCCGGGTTAAAAGTATAGTGATAGTAAGACTCCGTTCTGGCAAAAGTTTCTTCCGAAACAGCGCCCATGGACTCCTCATACCGTTTCATAACATTTTCATAGCTGGCGGATTCTCCATGCGGAATATTCGCTCTTGCATTGATGGAAAATGGAACAATGGTCAGTACGGTTGTCAAAAAGACTGCCATGGTGGCTGCATATATATTGTTTACAGCCTTTGCCTGTCGAATATTTTTGAAATACAAAAATGCATAAATCGCCAAAATAGAGCAAACATAAACAACGGTGAAGAAAACAGCTGGTTTCGCAACAACAGAAGCCATGATTACAAATACCAGCCCGCAGCCGCCCGCAATCAGAAGGCGCAGCTTACTCATCTTCTTTACCGAATGTAACGAATCTGCACTCAGAGCTATCAGGTATAAAGAAAACAGGAAGGACCATCTGCCCGGCAACTGATTTGGAAAATGGAAGCCATGCCAGATATAGTTCAAAACATTGCAATCCATACAGAAGAATAAAACTACCAAAAGCACCGCAGAGGTAATTCGCTTGGTTTTCGAAAGGGATGGATTTGCAAAAAACAGCGGCAGAAACGCAAACACCAATATGCCCGCAGAGATATTTGGCACACCGAATTCCGTCGATGGCTTAGTCGATGGCAATAACGCCGCAATGTATTCAAACGGCGTGTTATAAAACTGAACCTTATCCGGAAATCCCTGCTCAGATGCCACCGTAATCGCAAGAGACTTTGCAACCGGAAGTAAAATCAGAGCTGCAATCATAGCGGACAGGATGGAACTGATGCCAAAGTAAATCACACGACTGATGCGTTCCCCTTTTGTGCTTTTTACCGTCACGCACCAACAAATATACTCTGCAATGAAATACAGCAATGAGAAAATACAGGTTGCAAACGCAATATAAAAATTCGAAATCATGCACAGAGTCAGTGATACTACATACATCACAAAGGAATTATCGCGCACAATTCGGTCCATACCGCATAAAATAAGCGGAGCATAAATTAAGCAGTCCGTCCACATGCATTGGGAAATGTATGCAAGTCCATAGCCACAAAAGGCATATGCAATCGCAAATACCACAAACATTGGATGGGTATTCTTATTTCTGTACTGCAAAAAATGCAGACAGCCAACCGCGCACAGGCCAAACTTCAAAATGGCAATAAGGTCCATCACGGTCATCAGGTGCTCACTCTTTACAAAATAATACGGAAGAAAGGACAATCCGCTATTGTAATATGCCATCTGCGCATAATTATTAAAGCCCAGATTTCCCTTCCAGGAAAAGAATAATTCCTGCAGACTACTTAAATCGCTCTGCTGCTTATACATCGGGAAATACTGTCCCCACAAATCCATGCTGAGAATGGTATTGTCTCCAAATGGTCTGTTATGCAACAGAAAGAACACAAACCCCACCACAAGGACCGGAATGAAAAAGGCCAGACCATATTGCATTGCTATTTTCAATTTTTTCTGATTCATTACGCTTCCTCTCTCCACTCACAGTGGCAGTTTTTTCTCTTACTTAATATTCTTGACAATATTCTGAAGCCATACGCCCTTTTTCACCAGAATAAAACCAATCACGCACTTAATCAAATCCAGGGAATTGACAATCAAGTACATTGGAATGATTGGAATAGTTGTAAAACGGCTCAGAACAATGGATGCCGGAACGGAAATCACCCATACAAATACACTGTCAAACAGGAAGGTGACGAGCGTCTTTCCACCGGTTCTTAATGTAAAATAACTGGCATGCATGAAGGAATGCACCGGCATCAGACATCCCACGATCAAAATCAGAGTGGATGCCAAAGCCTTCACCTCATCCTCCGTATTATAGAAATTCGGGAAGATATTTCTACAAAGGGCCAGTGCTGTACCAACCACAAGGCAGCACATAATACTGAAGGAAATAATCTTTCGGTCCCAATCCTTTGCTTTTTCCATTTCACCAGCGCCGAGAAGCTTTCCAATGATAATGGAAATGGATTCACCGATGGCTAAATATACGACATTAAACAGGTTGGCAATGGTGGAGGTGATATTCATTGCACCGACCACAGCCAGACCACGCATGGAATAACTCTGATTTAGGAAGGTAATTCCCAAGGACCACATAGCCTCATTCACGGCTAACGGAGCGCCCTTCACCAAAATCTGCCTCATCAAATTGCCCGGAATCAAAAGGGTCTTATAGGCACCCTGAATGAAATCATATTTCTTATTTTTGACATGCACATAAATTACAACGATACCGGTCTCAATAAAGCGGGACACGACCGTCGCAATGGCGGCGCCGTTTACGCCCAGCTTTGGAGCACCGAAATTACCGAAAATCAGGATGTAATTCAAAATCAAATTGACAACTACCGCGATGACACTGGCCACCATCGGAACACGGGTCTGCCCAAGGTCACGAAGCGTATTCGCATATGCATTCGTAATCATAAATGGCACCAGACCAATCATCATAATGTGCAAATATTCTTCCGCATAGTGCAGGGTCGCAACTGCGTCTCCAATGTCATCGGTCTGATGCAGGAAGGTCCCGATTAACGAAGGGCCTGCGAACCAGAATACGAGCTCACCCGCCACCAGAACAAGGGCAAGCAGCACCAGCTTTGCACGAAAGGTATTACGAACACCCTCCTTATCACCAGCGCCGAAATACTGCACTGTAAAAATGCCGGCACCGGAAACAGCGCCCCAGGCACAAAGATAAAATACGAACATCAACTGGTTCACAATTGCAACTGCATTCATCGGATCGGTTCCAACGCGGCCGACCATAATATTATCTAAAAGGCCCACAAAGTTCGACACTGCATTTTGAATAATAATCGGAACGACAACCACAAGCAGTGTCTTATAAAATTGCTTGTCCCCGATAAATTTTTTAAACCAACTCATTTTATATACTAAGCCTCTTCCATTTCTCGAATTGCCATAATCTCATCAATAATCTTCTGCACCGTTTCCAGGTACTTTGCCGTATTGGCAATATCCTCTTTCCGGAAATAGTACGTAAAGAACGGGATGGTACCATTGGTGAACTTCATTGCCCCATGATGGGATTGAATCATCTCCACCATGCCGCTTGGACGGATTTTTGCCTTCGGAAACATTTTAAAGCGAATTTCTTTCTTATCGCCCTTAATTTCCATAATATACGCCGCATGGGCAGTGGACTTCATTAACGCAATCTGCATCAAATTCATGGCAGATTTTGGTAAATCCCCAAAGCGGTCCAAAAGTTCGTCCGTCATGTCTTCCAGTTCTTCTGCACTCTCTAAATTTGCGATGCGCTTATAAACATCCAGCTTCTGGCTTTCCGAGCGAATATATGTGGCCGGAATGAATGCATCCACATCCAAATCCACCTCGGTTTCATAATCAGAAATCCGCTTCTCTCCCTTCAGATTTGCCACAGCCTCATTTAGCATCTTGCAGTATAAATCATAACCAACTGCCTCCATGTGACCATGCTGCTCCTCACCGAGCACATTGCCCGCACCACGAATTTCCAAGTCCTTCATCGCAATGCGAATGCCGGAGCCAAGTTCCGTAAACTCACGAATCGCCGAAAGGCGCTTTTCTGCAATCTCACGCAGCATTTTATCGCGGCGATACAGCAAAAACGCATAGGCTGCACGACCAGAACGTCCTACTCGACCACGAAGCTGATAAAGCTGTGATAATCCAAAACGATCCGAATCGTGAATAATGATGGTGTTGACGTTCGGAATATCCAAACCGGTTTCGATGATAGTTGTGGATACCAGAACATCGATATCACCATTTACAAAATCCATCATAATTTCTTCAAGATTGCGTTCATTCATCTGACCATGCGCATAGGCAACATTTGCATCCGGAACCAGCTTCTGGATTGTCAGCGCAAACTCTTCAATTCCCCGAACGCGATTATAGACATAATAGGTCTGACCGCCACGCGCCAGTTCACGCGTGATAGCCTCCCGCACCATTTCCTCATCATATTCCGTTACAAAGGTCTGGATTGGCAGACGATCAACCGGTGCTTCCTCAAGCACGCTCATATCGCGAATGCCTGCAAGACTCATATGAAGGGTTCGTGGAATCGGTGTCGCTGTCAGCGTCATAACATCCACATTTTCCTTCATCTGCTTAATTTTTTCCTTATGGGTTACACCAAAGCGCTGCTCCTCATCGATGATTAATAGTCCCAAATCCTTAAAGACCACATCCTTGCTAAGAATGCGATGGGTACCAATGACAACATCGACCAGTCCTTTTTTCAGACCATTGATGGTATCCTTGATTTCTGAGCTTGTACAGAATCGGGATAGCATTCGTACATTGACTCCGAACTCCTTCATACGCGTATCAAAGGAGGTAAAATGCTGCTTTGCAAGGATTGTGGTCGGCACAAGATATGCTACCTGCTTACCATCCTGCACTGCCTTAAAGGCCGCACGCATAGCCACTTCGGTCTTACCAAAGCCCACATCTCCACAAATCAGACGATCCATAATCTTGTGGCTTTGCATATCCCTCTTGGTATCCTCAATTGCCGTCATCTGATCCTCTGTTGGCTCATATGGGAACAATTCCTCGAACTCACGCTGCCATGGCGTGTCCTCGCTATAAACATAACCATTCTTCTGCTGACGGGCCGCGTACAGGCGCACCAGTTCCTCTGCCACACCATTCACCGCATGCTTAACGCGCGTCTTCGTGCGCTCCCACTCCGGTGAGCCTAAACGGTTCAGCTTTGGCTTTTTCGCCTCCGCATCCGCATATTTTTGAATTAAATCCAGCTGGGTAGCCAGAATATAAAGATTTCCACCGGCAGCGTACTCAATTTTTATATAGTCCTTTTCTACGCGGTCAACGGTAATCTTTTCAATGCCTCGATAAATGCCAAGTCCATGGTTTTCATGTACCACATAATCTCCGATGGAAAGCTCTGAAAAGTTTGCAAT
>JAZUHV010000276.1:0-7020 GCA_045641925.1 Butyrivibrio sp. | reverse complement strand
GTATTGGCAAACAGTTTAACAGCTTCTGCTTCCGTATATCCCATAAACAGAACATCAATATTCTCTTTAAGAGCCCCCTGCTTCAAAAGAGCCGCGAAGATTTCAGCTGCCTCTCTGGTCTCCTCATCACAGCCTACGATGATGCGGGATGGATACAAATTATCATAAAGTGCCTGAGATTCTCTTAAGAACTCCGGACTGAATAAAATACGATTGGTCTGATACTTTTTACGAACACTTTCTGTGTAGCCTACCGGGATGGTGGACTTGATAATCATCATCGCACGGTCACTTGCCTGTAAAACCTGTTCAATAACATTCTCTACTGCAGAGGTATCAAAATGCTGGGAAACGCTGTCATAGTTCGTTGGCGTTGCAATCACTACCAAGTCTGCATCCTTATATGTGGATGCACCGTCCGTGGTTGCCACCAAATCGAGTTCCTTCTCAGCCAGATACTGTTCAATATATTTGTCCTGAATCGGACTGATTTTTTTATTCACAAGGTCAACCTTGTCCTGAATAATATCCACCGCCGTAACATGATTATTCTGCGCCAAAAGGACTGCCATGGATAAACCTACATATCCTGTTCCGGCGATTGCGATGTTATATTTCTTACTTTCCATTGTTTTGCCTCTTTCCTAGTTTAGGACTACCATTCCCATAATAGGATTTTCTCTATTATCGCAGATTGCCCTTTCCTGCTCGATATCTTCAAAAGAAGATACTCCGAAGGTTTCCAGTAAAAGGACTGCCGATTTTTCGAGTTTTCCAAAACTTTCTTTATCATTGATGATGTTACCAATGCACTGACAGGCAATACCCTGGTCCATCAAATTCTTCTGCAGTTCATTGATTGCATAGTGATATGTGGTCTCATTCAAAGCACTACTTACCAGTGAAACACTGTTCAGATTATTCTTCTTACAATAGTCCGTCACTCTCGCAGATACGTAGGATACAATCTCTTCATTGCTCTTCTTTTCTGCTGCACAAAGATTCTTTTCAATCAGTCTGTCCAGCACAAACTTTCTTTTTTTACTGAACAAAACAGAGCAGAATCCGAAACCATAATCCTTTTTCAAAGAGGTAACGCTAATAATTTTCTTTGTACAAATAAAGCGAACGATTGCCACAATAACCACAAGTAATAAGCCGGCTACTGCTGCCAATAAAGTCTTCTTTTTATCAATCTGTCTCTTTGGAGTAGGCTCCGTCACCTCAACCGTTTCCTTATATTCGGTCTGGTTCACAAGTGAGTCATAATACTTCAGCTGCTCATCAGAAAGCAATGCCATCTGCTCGTCATAATCCTCAATCGTCGTAATTGCTGCAGAGGTCGCTTTTGCCTGCAAATCTAAAATAGAAGCATCCGTGGTAATGTAAGTTTCTTCTCGCAAAGGAATCAGCTTATGCTCTTTAATGGTTCCTTTAAAGGTTTCTGTTGCCTCTGCAAGCTGTTCCACAACAGTTTCGCTCATTTTAGTCAAGTCAGATTCGTCCGCTGCCTTAACCACAATGGATAAAATATAGCCAGAGTTTGCCACAGAATATAAATAATTCACATCATCGCTTGTAATCCCACTTACACCTTCAGCAATCTTCTCAGCTGTAGCTCCGCTCTTTAAAAGAATCTGATAGGCAGAAAGGACATTAGCAGAATCCATCTGAAGAAGTTCGCCTTCCTCATTCAGCACCTCAAGGTAAAAATTCATTTCCTTCGTGGCAACTTTTGTTGCATCAATCTTGCTAAGATAACCTGCGCTATATTTCTCTAACAAATCCTTTGCTTCCAGATATTTATCATATCCGCCATACAAAGCATCTACCTTGGAAATCTCATCCTTGCTCAGCAATTCCTTCACACTAACAGCCGCTTTCTTAGCCGGGGTCATGTAAGTATACACGCCTCCCAAAAGCCCACCGATAACCAGGAATAAAATCATCCATTTCCAAAATTTTAAAACATACCAAAACAGATCGCGAATGTAAAATGTACGCTCTACAGTCGTATTCATAACGTCTCCTTCCAGGCACCCAATATGCATATGTTACAATTATAGCATTTAAGACAAGCAAACTCAACAAATATTATAAGATGCAAAATAACGCGCTGCCAAAAGGCATCGCGTTATTTTGCATGTGTAATATTATCCAACCTAATCCGTTACATAAATAAAATCCGCTACCGCTCTTTCATCACCCGAAGCCGCTGGATTATTCATCAGCTTTGTACCCAGCACTAGGGAACTGCTACCGCCTCCATCTAAGCATCGCGCATATGTGCAGCCCACCGATTTTAAAATTTTCTGTGCGTCCCGAAGGGATATGCCATTATTATAGTTTCCATCTCCGGCAGTTAAGACATAATATTCACCGGGCTTCACCATTGCCCAAATCGTACGTGGGTAAGGACTATTATACAGATCTATTTCCTTATCCAGAAGTTTTCCATTGGCTATCAGCACCGGAAGCTTCGTACCCCAGGTTTGAACTACACCCTGTGAAAGCAATTCAGCTGCAGAAATATCTTTTTCTGGTGTAAACAGGGTTCCATCATTCTTTAAACACACCTCACGACCGTTTGTCTTACTGCCCTGTTTTACCACTCCGTCCTTAATGAATACACCGGCCAGAATTGGAAGCTTGGTATCATAGTTAAAATAACTTCCATTTGTTCCCATTACCCAATTCAGGCGCTTTGCGGCATCGGAAGGTTTTTCTCTGGCGCCGCCCCAGGTATCATTAGAAAGGCCACTTTTAAGCTGTTTGGCATCATTGATGATTACATGTGTCAGCCAGTATACCGCGCCGTCTTCGGTTTCCTTCTTGTTTGTGGTTACATATGTCTGGTCAGAAATATAAGACCCGGTTGCCTGTGTAAAGGCTTTATAATTTTTTCTCCAGGCAAGTCTGGCCGCGGTTCTTGCATAGGCGCGAACCGAAAAGGACAGGTCCTGTTCATAATATTCAAACTGAATATTGTTCTTTCCGGCTTTCATAACCAAATCCGTTTTCATATTCACCTGGTTAAAGGTCAAGTCTCTTTTCACACCATTATCAAAGGTGATTGTAAATGGACAGTCAAGAACATCCTCTGCCAAAAGCGTAGCACTTGGATATCCCTCCACTTTTACAATTTTACGGTATGTCGGCACATAAGTAAATTCATAGTCACCGCCATGGTAAGCAAGGTGATAGGTATTGGTCCCCTTTTTCAGAGTCTGATCTCGGTCCGTCACCTCATAATTTCTAATTATCTGCTGCTCTCCGGTTACATAAGTCACCGCTATATCCTTTAAAGAAATGCGTTCATCAATATAGCCTTCCGTAACCAATGGAAGCACTGTAGAAATCTCCGGTTCCGTAGCCATGATAGTATAATTCAGACTCTGGCCTCTAAAGGTTGCCGAAAAGAGATTCTCTCCAAAAGCCAGTTCACGGTTTGCATCCTGAATAACCAAATGCTTATCCTCTGCAGACACCTCCATCATACTTCCGTCCTCAAAGGATAATTTCAAAGAAAACAGACTGTAATCCATCGGATGATAGACATACACATCGCCCTTCATCACAAGCTCGGAACCTGTCAAAATCTTCTCAACCGCATGCACAGTGGTCTCATAGGGCAGATTATGGTATTGCAAATAAAAGGTATTATCGCCATCCTTCATTTGCAGGGTCTCATTCTGCACAAGAACCTCCGCAAGCACCGCCTGTGCAGTATTTCCATCCTCGTACAAAATTTCATACGAAATAGGGTCATAGTCATCATCCGTAAACCACCCGTACTCTGCGCTTGGCGTAATTGCCTGAATTGCCGTTGGATTTAATTCCAATGTGGTTTGATACAAATCCTGATTCTGATGTATCTCAATCGTATATTCATTTTTTTCTATGTATTCAGAATAATCCGTAATAAGCGCATAATTCTTCAGCGACAATTCCTCCGAGGAAAAAGCTCGTATGGTATCGGACTTATCCTTCGTCACACCATCCTCATAATGATAGGTGATTGCCACCTTTTCTGGCTGCAATGCATCGCCTAGGTAGAGCTTATTTTCTTCTTTGTAGGTGGCCTGCACATAGTCCACACAAATCGGGTAAACAATCACACTCTGCGCAAACTGATCTGTGTATATGGTGATTTGATTGAAGCGTTTCTCCAAATATAACGATGTAGTGTCAAAATCCTCCACCTGAACGCGCCGTCCCAAAGGAGATTCTGTCTCTACATAAAACACATTTGCATCCAGGCTCTCGTACTGGTAGTAGCTGCCCTCTGCAATGGATACATACATTCGAACCGGAGTAAAATATAAAATGCAAAGCAACCCCGCAAGGGCAAGCGGCGCAGTAATTGACATTGCAATAATAAACAATCTAGTAGGCTTTTGAAACATAATAAAACCTCCGCTTTGGTAATATTGCCATAGCGGAGGTTTATCGTCAAGTTATTGATTCCGTTCTATTTCGTCAGCTTTAAGCTCTTTGCAGCGCTCCATGCAGAATAATAATTCGTGCCGCTGACAGTCTTATAGGTTCGGATGTAAACCGTATAGGTTTTTCCCTTCTTTAAGGAGCTAATTGCCTTACTTACGGCCGAAGCGCCCTTAACGGTAATGGTCTTTGTGGTCGTACCATCCGTATATTTAATCTGGTATCCGGTCACAGAAGAGGCCTTATTCCACTTCACAGTAAGTGCACCCTTAGAAGTATTGGAAAGAGAGCTGATTGCAGGCTTTGTCAGGCGAACAATCTTTACCCCGGTATATGCGCTAACATAAGAGCTATTGTATGCCTTCACTGCGTAAACATAGGTCTTACCATTTACAGCAGTTTTATCCGTAAAGCTTACAGTAGTACCACCCTTAATCGTTGCAATCTTCGTATAAGAGCCACCATCTAACTTACGGTATACATAATAGCCACTTGCGCCGGTTACCTTGGTCCACTTTACAGTTACACCACTAGAGGCATTCGATACGGTTGTTTTTGTATTTGCCAGGCGGACAATAGATGCCGCTGTATAGGTACTAACCGTGCTTCCATTATAAGCTTTTACTGCATAGGAGTAGGTTTTTCCGTTTGCAGCCTTTGTGTCCACATATTTAACAGTGGAGCCGCTAGTGATTGTTGCAATCTTTTCATAGCTTCCGCTGCCAAGCTTGCGGTATACATAATAGCCCTTTGCACCGCTCACCTTATTCCAGGTAACTGCAACACCGCTGGTTTCGTTTGCAGCTTTAGCGGTTACTTTGCCCAAGCATAAAATAGATTTAGCATTCGAGTAGTCCCAGGTAACATATCCATTCTTGTCGATAGGGAAAATTGTATACTTGTAGGGTTTTCCGGATACCGCTCCCGTATCATTGTATTTGAGCGCAGTAGTCGAACCTAAATATGTCCAATATGTTTCACCGGATGGCTGACGATAGACCTCATAGCCACTTGCACCCCCAGACTTCGTCCAGGATATGTTAACGCCCTTTGCGGCATTGGTCAGGGTCAATGTAGGTGGAGCTATATGTAAATAAATCGTATCTGAAAAATCAGAAATACTTGGTTGCTCAAAATAGATTTGGTAGTAGCTAACTTTTCCTGCGGATTTATCAACAAGCTTGTTCGTGCTATTATTGGTAACCGTTCCAACCGTGCTTCCATCGTCACGCGTAACCCTAACACTCTCTAAGCCTGGTACAGATTTCCAGGTAATGGTTGCCTGCGTATCCGAATCATAATATGCTTTTTCCTCAAAATTGTAGGTATAGGTGTAAATCGTGCAGGAGTCTGTATATCCATCATAGCTAACGGTAATCGTTGCGCTGCCAAGTCCTACAGCCTTCACTTCGCCGCTCTTTGATACAGTTAAAACCGAAGAATTAGAAGTGGTCCAGGTCATATCAGACGCGCTAATCGTACCCGGGTAGGTATAAACCCCTATTGAAGCTGTATTTCCATACGAAAGCATACTTGTGTAGGACGAAATATAAAGGAAATCAATTAGATGTTTTTTTACTGTGATGACTACGCTATCCGTAAAGCCACCATCCTGGCTGGTTGCGGTAATGGTTGCGGTTCCTTCAGAAACTGCAGTAACCTTTCCACCATCAACTCTGGCAACAAGAGGATTGGAGCTGGTCCAGGTCACTCTCTTATTTGTTGCACTGGATGGGGATACCGCTGCAGATAAGTTTACAGTACTACCGGCATAAAGTGAGGTATCGCTCTCTTTGATGTTAATGCCGGTCACAGGAATTGTAACAACAGGAGTTCCCATGGAGTCTGCAAATGCCTTAATTCTAAGGTTCTGATTATTTGCTGCACCATAATCCGTCCAGGAGGTTCCAGAATAAACAAAGCTCTGACCAGGGCATGCCTCAGCGTGAGAACTATACCACCAGCCCGCCTCAATGGTATCCTCTGTAAGAATATAGGAAGCCACCTGATCGGCCGCACTCTTTAAAGAAACTACAACAGAGAAAATATCACCTGCAGCTAAGTTAACCTGTGTATCCAGCTTTACACTATTCATTCCCTCATATGGGAAGGTGCCAGTCTTTGTGCTAACCTTTGTTCCTGAGGTTGGATTCTTTTCATTGGTCAGGTCTTTATAAATATCAATGGTGTAGGCGATATTCATTTCTGAGGTACCTACCATAATAGCCTTTACAATTTCATTGTCATTTGCTGTAAAGACATTCGCATACTTCTGGCCATATGCATAGCCACTATCTGCAGCGCCATCGTACTGAAGATTGTAATCATAGAATTCATCATTGCGATTCTTCTGGTCACTGACGAAATCAAATACATACGCGCGAGATGAGTTCAGGCCCAAATCATAATAAGAAATCCAGAAATAGCCCCACATGCTGTAATTTTCATCGCCCCAGCTGTTACGAATCAGCCATGCACCATTTCCGGGTGCTGTTGTACCAAAGTTTGATGCAGCAAAATCATCATCCCAGCCCACAATGGCTACGGCATGATTTGTGCTTTCAACAGAGAAGTTAT
>JAZUHV010000275.1:0-8272 GCA_045641925.1 Butyrivibrio sp. | reverse complement strand
GCTCCACCACTGAGCCACTCGCGCATAATCTTGCGCCCTTTGTCAGGCGCAAGATGAACTATATCAAATCAACTTATCTTTGTCAATACATTTTCGCACAAAAAACCTTTGTCCTCTCGGACAAGGGTTAATTTCTTAATTATTAGGAATCTGCTTTTGATTAAGCTTCAACTTCTTCAGTCTTCTTCTTGATGATTAATGCTGCGATTGCGGATACGCTGGTTACCATTAACGCAATCATTAAGCCTGCATGATCTTCAATACCAGTGCTAACATCCTCATCCGCTTCTACTTCAGGAGTCTTAACATTCTCCTCAATTTCTTTCTCGATTACTTCTGCATCATCTACAACGATTTCATCTTCGTCAGCTTCAACTTCAGCTTCCTTGGTGGTATCGTCTACATCTTCAACATCTTCAGACTCATCATCGTCATCGACATCATCTACATCTTCAACATCCTCAGACTCATCATCGTCTTCATCTTCGTCATCAACATCCTCAGACTCGTCTTCATCGTCTTCGATATCATCTTCGTCAACATCATCGATAACAACATCGTCAGTAGGTGCATCTGCAGAATTAGTGTAGAAATATGCGTTGTATTCGTTCTTACCTTCAACAGAAACCAATGCGGTGAAATATCTGGTCTCGTAATCATAGGAAACGCCAACGGACTTTTCTTCATCAAATACGGAATCCTTTAATGAATTGCCTTCGCCATCATTCTTACCTTCACTACGGTTGTTAATGGTAGTTGTGATGGTTCCAACAGAAACCTTCTTTGAGTTGTTCTTAGCTACCAGTACGTCATTCAAATAAACATTTACGTATACATAACCCTTCGTTGTATCAGACTTAGCACTAACAACTACAAGCTTACCAACCAATACGGTGGTGATAACCAATGCCATTGCAAGTACGATGCTTGCGATTCTGTTTACTAATTTCTTCATTTCTAGTTCCTCCAAAAAGTTGTAATTTTTTAAGTTTCCCTCGGAGTGGTCTGTCACTCTCTTAACTGTACTTATCATACCCCACCCATCACCCCCTCTCCATCCCACTAAAAGGGGGTATTTTGCCTAAAACAAAAAAAACATAGTGCATATGTCACATATTTTAAGGCAAAAAGTAAAGGACCCCCCTTTTAGGAGTCCTTTATTCATATATCACATATGCATTTTTATAAATATGTTACCGTTTCGGACAATTCTTTTCTCTTTCCGTGATTCTCTAATGGGCAGGCACCTTCTGCTGCATAGCCAAGGTCCATCAGCATCACAATTCGCTCATCGCGTGGAAGTCCAAGCGAACGCTCCAGTTCATCCGGATCAAAGCAATTTAACCAACAACTGTCCACACCTTCATTGCATGCAGCCAAGAGCATGTGCGTAGCCACAATCGCTGCATCCTCCGTTCCGGAAAAATGCTTCTCTCCCGGATAGGTGTAAACATTGCTCTCATTATAGGTTACCACCAGCACAGTCGGCGCATTATAACGGCAAGGCGTTGCCTTATCAATCTTTGCAAGCATTGCATCGGACTGCAGCACATAGATATGCTGCTCCTGCAAATTCTTAGCTGTCGGAGCCAGTCTGCCTGCCTCTAAGATATTCTTTAAGGCAGTTTCATCCACCTGACGATTGCTATACTTCTTGCAGGAATAGCGATTCTTAACAACTTCTGTAAATTCCATATAATAATCCTCTTACCATTTCTTTGTACGGTTCATATAATGAAGGCCCCAGTTACACTCACCCTTTTCTGGGCCGTCTGCCTTCCAGGTCTCATCAAATGCCTCAAATAAGAAGGCAATGATTTGCTCTTCCTCTAACCACTGGTTTAACTGGGTGATATAAGTCTTCTGATTTTCAACAGAGCCCTGTCCTGGAATCATATGACTGCTTTCGCGTACAGTCCAGCCAACCTCTGTAAAAATAACTTCCTTATCTGGGTACTTTTCGCATACCTGACGGAAATGTTCTTTATTATTATCCAACGCATTTTCCAGGAGAATGCGAGCATGCATCGGGTAACTATGTACACTCAAGAAATCCAAATGCTTTGCAAGCTCGTCAAGTTTCATCCACTCAAAAGCACCTTCACAGAAGGTAACAGGCTTATCGAGAGCCTCATGAAGGCGGTCAGCATGTGCAATCAGTCTATCCTCGCTGACCAATCGGGTACCCCATTCCGGTGTATTTTCATTTCCAATGGATACTGCAATTACCTGCTCATCAAATTCTTTAACCAGTGAAATTAAAATTTCAAATTCTTCATCATTGCGCTTAACGTTAGCTGCAATCTGTTCATCCGTAAATTCCAAAGGACCGACTGCACTATTTGGATTACTGGCTTCTGCAAAAGAGTCCACACCAAGTAAGCACTTCATGTTATAGCCTTTTTCCTTAATAACTTCTAAAACCAGTCTTGCATGTTCATTTGGGTCATACATTCGAAGATACTGATATCCCTCATCTGCAAGAATTTGTAAATCCTCTTCAATCTGTGCTTTGGTTGGGCACACGGTTGTCGGGCTCTGGCCATCACGGTAGCCGGAATAGCATATTGCCTTACCAAATTTAAATACTTTCTCCACTATAGTGTCCTCCTGTAGTAATTTTCCGAATGCATATATTATACCATGATTTGTTCCACAAGGAACCCACATCCTTTAAAATTCCATGACGGTAAAGGTCTGTGGCTGCAGTTCAATTTTCCCTTTGATAACCGCTTTTGTAACCTCTAAGCAAGACGGTTGCGGAAGATCCTTTGGTTCCTCGCCTGCTGCCTTTAGAACAGTTACAACCGCCTCCGTTGAAATAGCCTCATTATGTTCATTGACAAGCGGCAGTTCAAATACACTATTACTGCAATTTGCCGCCTTCAAAATCAAAGTGCCATCTGACCGTTTACTAAGTGACACATAAATGCCGCTTTCACGAAGTACCTCATCCTCGCCATTTAAATCGATGGTGACATTCCCTAAGTGATTGGTATATAGCATCTGCACATAATAATTCGGTGTTAATACGGTCTTTTCATCATCAAACCATATCATGTCCGGTTTCCACTGACTGTGGCCGATCCGATTGAATAACGGCGCATAGGAAGCCAGTTTAACCACGTCCGCATTTTTCTCCAGACCAGTCATAAAAGCAGCCTCGGCCAACGCCCCCTCCATATTATTGCCTCGATTGGCCGGATGTGCTGCATATTCGCCAGCAAAGACGCCAACCTGTCGAGGGTAATCATCATACTGTGTAATGCGCTCATACATCCATTGCGGTGATACATAATAATGCTCATCCACAGCATAGCAGGACTCCGGTTTTGAACGATAATATTCCCAGGCAGTTTTTGTCATCGGAAGGTCCAATCCTGGTCCGGCAGTACCAAGTAATTTGATATCCGGATATTTTGCATGAATTGCAGCTTCAAAGGCATCTAAACGTTTAAACAGGTGCAAATTCGTGGTTTCCCACTGCTCATTACCCACAGCAAGCAGTTCCAGTCCAAAAGGCTCCGGATGTCCCATCTTCGCACGCAGCGCCCCCCATTTTGTATCGGATGTGCCATTTGCAAATTCCACCAGATCCAGTGCATCCTTCACATACTCTGCCAGTTTTGGATCATCCCAGTCTAACATTTCATCAGAACGGAACTGGCAGGCGGCACCAATTCCCACAACAGGCAATGGCTTTGCCCCTAAAAGCTCGCATAACAGAAAATATTCATAAAAGCCAATTCCATAGCTCTGGCCATAATGCGCATCCAAACGTTGTGTATTCAAATCCGTTTCATCACGACTGTCATTAAACGCCCACAAATTTGGAATATATTTTCGGTCCTTCAAATCCCCAACGGTCTGCTTCCAGCGGTAACGATTGGCAAGGCTGATTCCCTCCACAATGCAACCACCCGGGAATCGAATAAAACCAGGCTTCAAATTTTGTAATGCTTCAAACAAATCTCTTCTGAAAATGCCTGCGACAGCATCGGATGGAATCATGGAAATCAGATCAAACTCCACAACACCGACATCGTCTAACCGCATCACAAACTGTGCTCCGCGCACATCAGCATCCGCCATTAAGACAGCCTCATAACGTACCCACTCCGATTCCTTTGCATACTGCTCCAAATCCAGTTTTCTGCGTTCCTCAGCGATCACATCCACAGCGGTCCATCCACTCGTAAAAGGCGGCTCCACGTCACAATATGGTGCGTACGCAACAGCTTTTTTTAAGGTAATATGGCAGGCACCATAACTGCTGCCATCCTTTTCAATACGCACCTCCAGTCCATCTGCGGAATACTGAACACAACGAGCGTAGAAGGAAAGCTTATATTCCAGGCCCTTTTTCAAGGTAATACCATCGTATGCTTTATTACCAAAGCCAGCCTTTGCCTTCTTCGCGGTGAATCGTAAATAATGTGGGTTAACCTCTGACAATGGGCACCCCTCCACTACCTGCAACCTTGCGCTTTCATCCATTGCAGACCAGGCATAGTCATAATCCGCAACCGTATAAAATTTTCCAGGAATACCAAAGGCTTCTTTCGCTTCAAAGGAACGGTTTTCGATCATTTCCGCATATAAGCCACCATCGGCCGCAAAATTGATATCCTCAAAAAACAGGCCAAACATTTCTGGTGCAATTTGAGCTTTTTCTCTTCCTGTAATCTTCATATGATCTCCCTACAATAATTCAATTATTTTGTCCAGGCTGTCCACGCGTCGGTACAGCATAGCCATTGTTTCCTCATCCGGCTCTGAAAGATCCGGAACCATAACCACCTTAAGTCCTGCTCTGTATGCTGCAATAATTCCATTTGGAGCGTCCTCCACAGCCATACATTCTTCCGGATGCAGTCCAAGCTGCTCACATGCGTACAAATACACAAGGGGTTCCGGCTTTCCCATTTCCACCATTGTAGCACTAATGACACGATCAAAATACCCACTAAGACCTGCCAGTTCTATGTACTCGTTGGCACGCTCTAAATCTGTTGCAGTTGCAACGGCTGTGGTAATGCCCTGTGTCTTCAAATATTCCAGCAATTCAACGGCACCCTTTTTCTTTTGAATGCCCTCCGTAGCCACATATTCATCAAAATATTTTTTACGGATACGTCTTGCCTCATCATAATCGAAAAGCTCACCAAATCGCTCCTTAAACCATCGTGGAGCAAAAGGACGCCCCAATGAACGAATCGGTAACGTAAAGTTCTCCCAGGTTTCATAGCCCATATCCTGAAGTGCCCGTGGCCATGCTTTTTGATAATATTTCTCGGTATCAATCAAAGTGCCGTCCAGGTCAAAAATAACGGCTTTTATACTTTTAGACATAATCTTCTCCTTTAAACATAAAAGAGGCTGTTTCATCACAACCTCTTTTTCATTCATCATCTTTATTATAATTTTAATGTACCATGACCATTCTGTAAACAATTAAAACATTACAGTAATCTCTGTCCCAATTCCCGGAGTACTGTTCAGTTCAATTTTTGCATCATGAAGTTCAACGATATGCTTTACAATAGCAAGTCCGAGGCCTGTTCCACCAGTGGCCTTTGACCTGCTTTTATCCACCCGATAAAAGCGTTCAAAAACACGTTTTTGATCTTCGGCGGGGATTCCAATTCCATTATCCTTCACCCGAAGGATCATCTGTCCATTCTTCTTTTCTACGCTAATATTCACACTTCCACCTGGATTATTGTAACGGATAACATTTTGTACCAGATTTTCAACCAATTCTTTCAACATTTCCTTATTGCCTTGAACCACTCCATGGTTATGGTCATAATTCAATGTTACATATCTTTGTTTTGCATGAATTGATAAATCATTTACACATTCCGTAACAATACCATATAAATCCACTTCTTCAAATAAAGTAGCCTGATCTTTTCTATCTAATTCTGAAAGTCGAATAATATCATTAATTAATGCCAGCAACCGATTGGTATTCTTCAGAATTTCGTGGTAGAAGTGCCTCTTCTGCTCTTCTCCTACCATTTCGCCTTCCAATAATTCTGCGTAGCCGGATATTGCTGTTAACGGCGTCTTCAGTTCATGTGAGACATTGGCTGTAAAGTCCTGCCTAACCTTTGCCGCAGATAAAATATCCGTATGCTGACTTCTAAGTTTTTCCACAAGCGGGTCCAATTCTTTATATGGTGAAGCGTAATCCGTATTTTCCAGATTTTCCGCCATCGTTTCCACTGGTTTTATCAGCTGTTTGGTTAATAAATGTGATATTAATACACAGATAGAAATGATGATTAATATAATCACCACAATAATCGGAGCTACGGACAGAAAAACAGACCACAAGCTTTGTGCATTGGTTGCCACACGAAGAACCGTACTATTGTCCAACAATATCGCATAATAAAAGGTATCCTGATTCATTGTATCAGACCTTCGGACAGATTCCCCGACACCATATAAAAATGCGTCCTGTATTTCCGGGCGGTTATTATGATTCGCCAATTGCATAGCCGCGGCGTCATTGTCATATAAAACCGTCCCGTCTGCATCAATCCAGGTTACTCTTAATTCGCTGATATCCGTTGAGAGGTCAATCCGGCTCGCATCCATATTTACCGATTCAAAATAATGCGTATCCTTCAGAAGTTTAGCACTGACAGACAAATCCGCTCTAACCTGTCTTTGAAACAAATTATAATATATTATGGTTATTCCAATCACCGTTGCAAGAATTGCTAATACTGAAATCCCAACAAGACGTGAATTAATCTTCTTTTTCATTCTATGATATATCCTACATTTCTTATGGTCTTAATACGCGTTCCGTAATCTCCCAGTTTTTGCCGCAGGGTTTTAACGTGCATATCAATTGTTCGGGATTCTCCCTCATAGTCTGATCCCCAAACCTGGTCCATAATTACATTTCTTTTGAGCACGATGCCTCGGTTCACAATCAGTAAAGATAAAAGCTCATATTCTTTAAAGGTCAGTTCAATTGTCTCCCCATGAATAGAGACCTCATGCTTATCATGGTTTACAATCAGTTCATCCAAAATCAGTTCTTTCACAGACTCCGATCTGGTTCTACGTAATAATGCCTTCACTCTGGAAATCAGTTCCATTACAGAAAACGGCTTTCTGATATAATCGTCCGCGCCATCCTCAAGACCCTTCACAAGGTCCAGCTCCGTTGTTTTTGCAGTAACCATGATGGTCGGTATCCTTTTGGTGTCTGGGTTTCTACGCAATTTCTTAACAATTTCATTTCCACTTTCGTCCGGAAGCATAATATCTACCAAACATAAATCCGGAAGGACTTCCCCCAATTTCTTATAAAATTCCTTTGCACATGAAAAACCAACCGTCTTATGTCCGGCATTCATAAGTGCAAACTCTTCTATTTCGCGAATACTGTCATCATCCTCAATAATATAAACCAATGCCACGAAAATTACTCTCCTTGTAAACTATACTTACTCATTAATGTATCATATTCCTGATCAAAACGAGCCTTTTCTTTTCCTGAAAGACTTTTAAAATATTCATGGGTATTATAATCGTTTTCATAAATCGTAATCATCTCTACTGCAATATTGGAGCAGTGGTCGGAAACTCTTCCCAGTCCATTCAAAACATTCTCTAGAATAAAGCCCATTTCAATGGTGCACTTTCCGTCTTGCAGCCTTTTAATGTGGTTCTCCTTTATTTCCTTTGACAACGTATCAATCACCTTTTCCAAAGGTTCCACATGCATTGCACCGTCCACATCGTTCTGTGAAAAGCAGTCCACAGTCATTGTGCAAACGTCGCCAACCGCTCTGCACAAAATCTCAATTTCACGCTTCGCAGATGCGGTAAATGACAATTTCTTTGTATGAATTTCGCTGGCCGAATTGGCAATCTCTAAGGCATAGTCTGAAATTCTCTCAAGGTCACTAATACTATGTAGGATTAGGGACATTGATCGACTGTCCATCGCAGACAAATTTTTACTGGATATTTTTACCAGATATGACCCCAGCACATCCTCATACCGGTCCACAATTGCTTCCAATTGAGTTACTTTCTTTTTCTTCTCCTCATCGTAAGTCAACAGAATATCTAACGAGTCCTCAAGTGCATTTTGTGTTAATGCAGCCATTTCTCGCACTTTTCCCCTACACAGTTCCATAGCAAACGCCGGTCGACTGATAAAACGTTCATCAATAGCAATCACATCCACACTGGTTTCCTTGCTCTTTTTATCTGGAATGGTAAGCTCTGCCAGTTTAAC
>JAZUHV010000274.1:0-4955 GCA_045641925.1 Butyrivibrio sp. | reverse complement strand
CCAATTCGTCGAAACGATATTCTGTTTTGACCATTTTTACGCTTCCACATATAAATATCGGCCATCCGGAAGAGCAAAGACCTCCAGCACCTCATCCAGTGCATCCGGATCAAACTCCAGACCTTCTTCCTCCAAAAATTCAATCAATTCACGTTCAGAATCAAAAACAGTAGCACAGCAATCCTCCAAAAACTCGATTGCCTCTTCAATGCTTTCCACAACCGTCTTTGGCACCAGTTGCAGCTGCTCTCTTAAAAACACTCTGCCACAAACTTCATCCATTTCATTTGTCATACTGTAAGTCCTCCTTTACATGGTTTCCATATTCTTGATTTCCTGTAATAACCGCGACAATGGCAGGCCCACAACGTTCAGGTAATCACCATGAATACCTTCTACATACTCGGCGAAGCGCCCCTGAATTCCATACGCACCGGCCTTATCCATTGGCTCTCCTGTCGCAATATAATCTAATATTTCTTCATCGGTCATTGGAAACAGTTTAACCTTTGTTTCTACAGAAAACTGACGGACCGTATCTCCATACAAGCCCTTAAATACCAAAGAAACCCCGGTAAACACACTATGCACATTTCCCTGCAGCTTATGAAGCATATCAAAAGCCTGCTTACGGTCCTGTGGTTTTCCCATAATCTCACCATTCAGGGCAACAACGGTATCCGCGCCAATAATCAGTGTCTCTTTGGCACATTGCTCTGAAACCTGTGCAGCCTTATCCAATGACAGTTTCTTAACCACCTCAGTTGGAACAGTCGAGGTCACGATTTCCTCTCCTGTTGCTGGTATGATTTGAAAACGAATTTCCGCCATATGTAAAATTTCTTTTCTTCTTGGTGATGCAGACGCCAAAACCACGTCACAAGAACGAATATCCATATCGTCACCTCTTTATTTGATGCTTTACCATATTTTAGCATATTCCAGGATGCTTTTGCATCCATTTCTTTGCATAAAAAAGTCGAGAGGTTCATACCCCTCGACTTAATAACAAGCATCCTATTTTAAGATTACAATGGACATTTTCGGCATCTGTAATTTTGTCTGATCCATAGTTACCGCAGAACCATCCACCGTCAAATATCCGCGAATTTGCATACCCTTCAATTCTGTCTCGGATAAATCGATGGTTACCGCCTCTTCACCATTGTTATAAATAATACCAATTGTACTGCCCTCCCAGGTCTTGGTTACGCCAGCCGTATATCCTGTAAAGCCCGATAATTTTTCCACTGTTCCACGTGCAATTTCCGGGTTTTCATTACGCAGCTGGTTTGCTCGCTTGTAATAATTCAGTAGTGAAGTTGGATCCTTTAACTGCTCATCCACACCAGGGAAAGAAGATTCAATTCCTTTATCTGCACCAGACGGAAGTACAGTGATTCCAGTCGTATCATTCTTAGACCAGACCATCGGA
Source organism: Butyrivibrio sp. (assembly GCA_045641925.1). Taxonomy (GTDB): domain Bacteria; phylum Bacillota; class Clostridia; order Lachnospirales; family Lachnospiraceae; genus Eshraghiella. The sequence continues at coordinate 3,520 of JAZUHV010000274.1, read as the reverse complement.
AGTCTCTTATTCGGATCAGAGGTTCCCTTACTCTTCATACCAATTTCTTCACCGTAGTAGACAAACGGACTGCCATTCATCGTCAATAAAAGACCCGCAGTCATTTTCAGATATTCTCCATTGCTGACCACCGCATTGGCCGCACGCGCCTGATCGTGATTGGTGATAAATGGTGCATCAATCGCAGTGGAATACTGTGCCAAATCGTTTTGAATAGAAACCATCTTGGACACAAACTCTCCAGCCTTGGACTTACCACGGCCAGCCATAATTAATACACCCTCTGCGCCTGATACCCCAAAGTTAAAGAAGCTTGGACTCTCGCTCTCATAATATCGATTAATAACACTTGGTCCATCCCAGACCTCGGAAACCATATAGAAATCAGGATTCTTTGAGCGGCAATAACTATAGATCCAGTTAAGGACCTCGATGTTATACGCATGATCGTTCTCTTCATAGTGAAGCGCAGCATCCATGCGGAATCCATCCACACCATGCTCCATCCAGAAGTCCGAAATGTCCTCAAATTCCTTACGAACAGCCACAGAAGAAAGATTCAAATCCGGCATTCCGGAATCAAATACGCACTCGTAATACCACTTATTTCCTGTCCCCGGAACTGCCTGGTAACCGCTTGTTTCCTTTACACGGGAGAAATGATAATAATCCACATATGGGCATTCTGCCAAATCAGGCTCTTCATCATCCGATAATCCTGCAAGATACTTGCTGGCTTTCACAAACCACTCGTTCTTCGTAGAACTATGGTTCATAACCAGGTCGATGATTACGCGAATGCCGCGTGCATGTGCGGCCCCGACCATTTCATCAAAATCCTCCATCGTTCCATATTCTGAATCGATGGAACAGTAATCAATCACATCATACTTATGATAAGTTGAAGACTGCATTAGAGGCATAAACCATATACCATTAAATCCAAGCTCCTTCACATAATCCAGTTTTTCTGTGACACCCTTTAAATCGCCTAATCCATCCCCATCCGAATCATAAAAAGAGCGGACAAAGATTTCATAATAGTTGCGATAATTATCATCAATGATATTCAGTTCCTGGTCATATACGTATTCAACATACTCATAGGTTGGCTGCGTTGACTGCGTTTCCTGACCCTGATTTTGGTTTGACGAATTGGCGGCATTTGCCTCCTCCGGAGTCATGCAGTCCTCCCCCAGTTCCATCGTGTAACCAGTCTTTCCTGCTTTGACAAACACATCCACCGTTCCGCCATAAACCTTCTTCGTCAGAATAAACTGGTCCTGGTCAATATCCTTACTCTCCCATTCGTTTAAACGAACGATAAATCCAATTTCCGGAGTTCCAACAGGAAATTTAGCCGTTAACGCTACACCGTTTTCATCGGCTGCCTGATCAAACTGATAGGCTAATCCCTCTCCGTCAGTCCACATCCAAACGTTCCATCCGTCGTACTTTCCATCTGTACGCAAATAATGAAAATTCACTGTCAGCTCCGTCGGGACCTGTTTTTGCGGTTTGTTCTCATGGCAGGCAATCGGTATCATCAACATCACAGCAGCCAGTACCATTGCTACCATTCTTTTCCAAATTGTTCGTTTCATAACGAATTCTCCTATATCATACTTCATTGAAAATCGGCAACCCTTACGGGTTGCCGACAAAAACTTTCACTAAAAGACTTTCTGAAAAGAATTAACCCTTTACAGCACCACCAGTTACACCTTCTACATAGTACTTCTGCAAGCACATAAAGAGAATGGTTACCGGAATTGCTACCAATACACCACCTGCGCAGAAATGAGTGTAATGTGCTGACAAGCTTTGGGAAGTACCGATCATATTCTGTAAACCAACGGCAACGTTCATACCATTACCGGTATTATGTGCAATAAAGTTTGCGAACATGAAGTCGCCCCAAGGAGCCATAAACGCTGTCAAAATTGAGTAAATGACAATTGGCTTACTCATTGGCAAAATGATCTGGAAAAGTACCTGTGCTCTGGTAGCACCATCCACGCGAGCAGCTTCGTCCAAGGACTTTGGAAGTGTATCAAAGAAACCTTTGGAAACATAATAACCCATTGCTGAACTTGCGGTATAAACCAAAATCAAACCAGGAACAGAACCTGCACCGGTAAGTCCGAAGTTACTGAGTACCTTGTAAAGAATAATCATGGAAAGGAAGCCAGGGAACATACCAAGGACAAGCATGGTATTCATTAAAAGCTTTCTTCCGTTGAATCTCATTCTGGAAAGAGTATAACTCATACACAATACCATAAAGGTCTGAACCACACTACATACAGCAGCAATGGTAAATGTATTCAGATACCATCTGGTAAAGTTCTTACCATCGGAATTGGTAAATAAATAAATGTAATTATCCAAACCAAATTTCTGTGGAAGCACATAGCCAACCTGCATCGTGGTTTCACAACGGAAGGATTCAAATACAATCAATACGAATGGAGTAATCCAAATCACTGCCATGATGGACAGAATAATGTAAACCACAACATTGGTAGCTTTGTTTTTGGCGGACATACTAGTATATTTTACTTCTTTATTATTCTTGCTCATTACTGGAAATCCTCCTCATTCTTATTGGATGGCATTACGTTGTAAGCAATCACGGAAAGGATGGATACAACAAGGAAGATCAAAATACCGACTACAGATGCCAGCTTATAATCACTCGCCGCGCCGGTGGTAATATTATACAACCACGTAATCAGCAAGTCGACATCCTTTGCCGCCGTACCATTGACGGTCATGCTTGGGTTTGCCGGTGCATCGCCGGTTAACAGGAAGATTACATTAAAGTTATTAATATTACCTATGAAGCTCGTCAGCAGGTACGGACCTGTGATGAACAGCATATATGGAAGGGAGATTCTGGTGAACTGCTGGAACGCATTTGCACCATCGATACGAGCAGACTCGTATAAATCATCCGGAATATTCATTAAAATACCGGTACAAATCAGGATCAGGTAAGGGATACCAATCCAGATATTTACCAAAATAACCAGAATTCTGGCAGTTAACGGATTTGCCCAGAAATCAAAGGTTGTCTTAATGCCGATAAAACCGTTGGTATTATTGTATAACCAAATCAGGAATGCATTTACCATACCGGTCTTTGTAAATAATTTTGAAATGTACATCAAAGAAATGAACTGTGGGATTGCAATCGTCATAACGAAAATACCTCTCCACATCTTCTTCAACTTGATGCCCTTCTTGTTAATCATCATTGCAACAATCATACCAAGGAAATAATTGGTAAAGGTTGCAAAGAAAGCCCAAATCAGGGTCCAGCCTAAAATCTTACCAAAGGTGTAACCTAAGTTGCTCGATTTAATATCAAACAACTGAGCAAAGTTTGAAAAACCAACCCAATGGAACAAATTAGAATATCCATCGTGTGCCCCGTCATAACCGGTAAAGGCTACCGCAATCATGAAAAGGATTGGTAATACAGTAAATAAGGTAATGCCAAGGATTGGCACTGCCA
>JAZUHV010000273.1:0-2635 GCA_045641925.1 Butyrivibrio sp. | reverse complement strand
CTCTTAAGCTCAATGATGTTTTCGGATTTGCGTTCATTTGCACTAGCGTTCATTGCATTTGTCCTTTCCATAACTTAGTGTCTGATTCCTGGATACTCAATGCACAGTGGCGGCCAAGGCCATTATGCGCATAAAAATAGCCGCCCTGATCAAGTTGCTTTTCGTTCCCTGACCAATGCGGCTTTCGTTCCTACGCGATATCATTGAGGCAATCATAAATGCATCGTCTCATTTTGTCAATAAAAAATTAGTCCCAGATAAATCAGCCTGCAGCCCATTCGAACTTACGGACATCCTTCTCTGTCTCTGCTTTAATAATTGCAGCACCAATACCACGAAGCTTTTCATCAAAATCTTCATAGCCTCTCTCGATGAACTTGATGTCATCGATATAGGTGAAGCCCTCTGCAATTAGACCTGCAATAACGAGTGCAGCACCGGCTCTTAAATCCGGAGCAGTAATTGCTGCGCCTGTTAAGCGGTTAACGCCGGTAATAATGGCGGTATTTCCTTCCACCTTAATCTCGGTGCCCATTCTGGCAAGCTCATCCACATATTTGAAGCGGTTTTCCCAGATGCCTTCCGTAACAATACTGGTTCCATTGCTCACGCCCAAAAGAACAGCCATCTGTGGCTGCATATCCGTTGGGAAACCAGGATATGGAAGTGTCTTAATATTGGTATGGCTTAAGCGCTCATCACAATATACGTGAACTGCGTCATCGTACTCATCCACACTGCAGCCGATTTCCAAAAGCTTAGCAGTAATTGCCTCTAAATGCTTTGGAATAACATTCTTAATCAGAACATCGCCACGGGTCGCAGCAGCGGCTATCATAAAAGTACCAGCTTCAATCTGATCTGGGATAATGGAATAAGTCGTTCCATGAAGCTTCTCCACGCCCTTGATACGAATAACATCCGTACCAGCGCCCTTAATATTCGCACCCATACAGTTCAAAAGGTTCGCCACGTCAACGACATGTGGTTCCTTGGCTGCGTTTTCGATAATGGTATTTCCCTGTGCTAAGGTTGCAGCCAACATAACATTAATGGTTGCACCCACAGAAACAATATCCATATAAATATGGTTTCCTACAAGTGTATCTGCATTAGCACAAATCATACCATGCTCGATTTCCACAGTTGCGCCAAGCGCACGGAATCCCTTCATATGCAAATCAACAGGACGGCTACCAATGTTACAGCCACCTGGCAGAGCTACCTCCGCATTGCCCTTCTTTCCAAGCAATGCACCTAACAAATAATAGGATGCTCTGATTTTTTTAATATATTCATAGTCAACGATGGTAGAGAAAATGCTGCCACCATTGATCTTAAATGTATGCTTATCGACTCTTGTTACCTGAGCGCCAATCTCTGCAATTGCTTCCAGAACAATTCTGGTATCACGCACATCAGGTACGTTTTCGATGGTGACCTCTTCATCTGCCATGACAGCTGCGGCAAGAATTGCAAGTGCTGCATTTTTTGCACCACTAATCTCAACTTCACCCTGTAATCGGTTACCACCTTTGATTACGTATTGCTCCATATAACACCTCACGTGTAATTGGTTGCCTATCGGCACACCTACGCTATTATAACCACATGTATATCATTTGTAAACATATAAAATCACATTATTCATATCAATTATACGGCTTTAATGTCATTGTTTCAAGCAAAAGAGCGGAGCTATGTCTTATAAGATATAGCCCCGCTCTTTTGTTAGAAGATGTGTATGTTATTAATGGAATGTCATTTTACAGGTCCTTGAACAAATCGGTGGAGTAATAGCGGTCACCACTGTCAGGAAGTAAAGCTACGATGGTCTTACCCTTAAATTCAGGTCTCTTAGCAAGCTGAACTGCCGCTGCCAATGCCGCACCAGAAGAAATACCCACCTGGACGCCTTCATTCTGCGCAATTGCTCTACTATATTCAAAAGCATCCTCATTGCTTACTGGAATGATTTCGTCATAGATGGAGGTATTCAGTACCTGAGGAACAAATCCTGCGCCAATACCCTGAATCTTATGCGCACCCGCTACGCCGGTAGAAAGCACTGCTGAGGTCTGTGGCTCTACTGCAACAACCTTAACGCTTTCCTTCTTACCCTTTAAGTATTCGCCAACACCGGTTACGGTTCCGCCGGTACCAACGCCAGCTACGAATACATCCACTTCGCCATCGGTGTCCTCCCAGATCTCCGGACCGGTGGACTTTCTATGAGCTTCTGGATTTGCAGGATTTACGAACTGACCTGCAATAATGGAACCCGGAATTTCTGCCTGTAACTCTTCTGCTCTGGCAATGGCACCCTTCATGCCCTTGGTGCCATCTGAAAGAACCAGTTCTGCACCATATGCCTTGATAATATTTCTTCTTTCAACACTCATCGTCTCTGGAAGAACAATGATTAATCTGTAGCCCTTTGCTGCTGCGATGGAAGCAAGGCCGATACCGGTATTACCAGAGGTCGGCTCGATGATGGTTCCGCCTGGCTGTAATGCACCGGATGCTTCCGCCTGCTCAATGATTTCCTTTGCGATACGATCCTTTACAGATCCTGCCGGATTGAAGTATTCCAGCTTTACAAGGATCTTCGCTTTTAACAAGTCGGATCGTAGCC
>JAZUHV010000272.1:0-3242 GCA_045641925.1 Butyrivibrio sp. | reverse complement strand
ACTGCACGTCGAATCAGTCTGCGAAGTACATAACCGGCACCGGTATTGGATGGTAACAGCTTCGCCTCATCACCTATTAACATAACACTGGTACGAATATGATCCGCAAGGATTCTCATGGATTTTGTCATTTTCTCATCAGAATCATAAGCAATGCCAGAGCACTTTTCAATGCAGGAAATTGCAGCAGTAAAAAGGTCTGTCTTATATACATCATCAATACCATTTAAGAAGGCAAGGTTTCTTTCCAGTCCCCATCCGGTATCAACATTTTTCTGTGCAAGCGGTGTTAAATGACCATCCTGATGCTTCTCATACTGCATAAATACATCATTGCCAATTTCTGTATACTTACCGCAATGGCAGCCAGGCTTGCAATCTGGTCCGCATGGTTCTACATCAGAAACATAAAACATCTCAGTGTCAGGACCACATGGGCCATACTCTAAGCCCCACCAGTTATCTTCTGCAGGTAAAAAGAATACGTTTTCAGGCTTAAAACCAGATGCAATTCTATACTTTGCACCTTCTTCATCTCTAGGAGCATTTTCATCTCCTTCAAATACGGTTGCAGCCAAATGATCACGGTCAAAACCGAACAAACCAGTCAAGAGTTCAAAACTCCAGTTACATCTATCTTCCTTGAAATAATCGCCCAAGCTCCAGCTTCCCATCATTTCAAAGAAGGTAAGATGGCTCTTGTCACCAATTCCATCGATATCATTGGTACGAACGCAACCCTGCACATTGCAAAGTCTAGTGCCCATTGGGTGCTTCTTTCCAAGTAAATAAGGCATGATTGGCTGCATTCCGGCAACGTTAAACATTGCGCCGGTGGAACCATCGGATACCAAAGATACGGCACCTACATCGACATGGCCTCTTTCTTTATAAAAATTGATCCAAGCATTTCTAAGCTCGGTAGATGTAAACTTTTTCATTACAGCCTCCAAATATTTCAATAATTTCTGTGTTCGCTCACGGAAACATTATTCCTTCTCATCTGAATTTGCTGCATCCTTAGCAGCTTCCTTTTTTGCCTTTAACGCATCGGTCGCTTTACGAAGCTTAGCGCCAAGGAAAATAGCTAAAATCATCAAAGCAAGAATCACTGCGAACTCAATCAAATGAAAAATAAAATCAGTTGATACTTTGGTTAAGGAACCGTTCTCTACTGCTAAAGTAGTTTCTGCGATTTCAGTTGCAACAGCATTGAATAAAATCATAATTACACGCCTTTCTTAATCAAAAATCTAAAATATCATAACACTATCAAATATCGTTTTCAAGAATAACATCCTCAATCAGGTCCTCGCCATCAGCTGCTGAGGTTGCCAGTGTATCACAACGTTCATTCCATTCGTTTCCGTTATGTCCTTTCACCCAGACAAAGGATACCTGATGCGATTCTTTCGCCTTTAATAACCGTTTCCAAAGGTCTACATTTTTAACAGGATCATTCTTACCGCGCTTCCAGCCCTTTTGAATCCATCCATCAATCCAATGCTCTGTAAATGCGTTGATCACATACTTGGAATCTGAATGAATTTCCACCTCACAGGGACGATTTAACGCTTCTAACCCGATAATAACTGCCATCAATTCCATACGATTATTCGTGGTTTTTTTATATCCTTGAGAAAATTCCTTAATGTGTGTTTCCCCTTTTGGATCGGTATACATAAGAACGGTTCCGTATCCGCCAGGACCATCAGGATTTCCTCTTGCAGCGCCATCTGTAAATATTACTACCTTCATTCACAAACACCCCATTGTCCATCTTTCATAAAAGCATCTGCCATCTGAAATGAAGCATCGATGATTTCTGGCTGATAACCCATTACTTCCAGTAAACGAATTGCATTTCTTGAAGTGGCTTTGCCAGTCTGAATGCAATAATTAAATCGGATTTCATTGCCAATAAAATCTTCAGCAAAATGATAATTACTAAAATAGTTTTGCAAAATTTCAGTCAGCTCAATGTCATGAGTAGCCGCAAAGCACATCGCACCCTGCATCGCCAGATTTTTAAGAATTTGTGACGAGGCCGCAATACGTTCGACCGTATTGGTTCCGCGAAGTACCTCATCAATAAAGCACAAAATTCTAACATCATCCTTTTGCGAAAGTTTTGTAGCATCAACAATCCTTTTTAAAGATTTAATTTCTACCATGTAATAGCTTTCACCAGAATCCAGGCTATCCTTTAAAGCCATGGAAGAATAAATTCGATAAAACGGGGCTCGATAAAAATCAGCCGGTACCGTATGAATTGTCTGTGCTAAAATCGATGCGATTGCTACGCTTCTTAAAAATGTGGATTTACCGGAAGCATTTGAACCTGTGATCAAAACAGGTTTAGCATCGGTAATGGAATTTGCAACTGGTGATTCAATCATCACATGATATACATTCTGAATTGACATTTCAGATTCTTTATCCTTGGAAAATTCAGGTAAACAATAATATGGTAGCAAGTGACGATACGATGCAATACTAATCATTGCCTCAATGTGTCCCAAAGCATCCATCAGTGAAAACACTTCTTCTTTATGTCCACCAATGTTTCCAAGCATGGAATTGAATTTCATCAAATCCACATGTGTGAACATTCTAAAATATTCCAAAAAGATGTCAGCAAGTGATCCGGACATTTGAGAACTGCTTAATAACCATGCACCGCGACGAACATTTCCAAAGGTTTTATAAGCGGATTTTAACTGCTCATTAAATGGTTCAAGTTCCGGCAAATTCATATCCGAAATTTTCTTTGCCGCACCTAACATATTAACCAGATGACGTATACAGGAAAAGAAACTGTCAATACTATGTTTAATTCTGTAATATGTTATAATGCTCGCTGCACAGGATGCCAAAATCATCAAGACACCGATAATAGGGTCAACTAAAACAGTAAACACAATCGACCCAACCAGCAGAATATTTAACAAAATATGAAACAAATTACTGCTTCTTTTTAATTTAAACAAACGATCCATATGATCGGAAATAGAGATTTTATGTGTAAATCCAATCCGATCAAATGCCATTTCACATTTTGTACGCGCTTCTTCGTTTTCTTCAAAAAATTGAAGAAGTGCTTCCCTTTTATCCAGTTCTACCTGATTGGTTACTGGAGTGCGAAGCAGTTTATACAAATAATCACGCCCGACAGATGAATATGTATGATTAATCATCAAAAAGATTTCATCCAAATCCAAATCATTCCAGGTAATGTCATC
>JAZUHV010000271.1:0-5331 GCA_045641925.1 Butyrivibrio sp. | reverse complement strand
GATAAATATGATTTCCGGAGTCTGTATCCGGTTACTGATGAGAATGCAGACCTTTTAAGCCGTGTACTGGCCAGCCAGATCTGCGGCAACGGCCTTGGTCTGACTATGGTGGACCGCTACTTCGGAGCGTACCGCTCCCAGACCGCTCCGGACACAAGAAACTGGTCTTATAACTTTGGAAGATTCCCGCCATGTCGTCCGGAAGAAAAGGGAACCGTCCGTGATACAGAGCTTCAGCTGGCATGGCATTCTGCAGAATTATGGTACACCTTCGCTTCCTTAAGAGAAAACATCCCGGCCTCCCGTCCATGGGAGCCGATCGACTTCGAATTGGCAGAACAGGTAAGTTCTTATTGGGCAAACTTCATTGCCACCGGTGATCCGAACGGTACCGATTCCAACGGAAATTCACTGCCATTCTGGCCGGAAAGCAGGGATAATTATGGCTGGATAGAAATCACTTCCGATGGGCCAAAAGGTCATGACGGCTTAACGAAGCTGGATAAAATGGGCTTGGAGCAATTAAAACGCTTAGGCCGCTATCCGGAAATGTAATAACAATTTTTTGTTAAAAAATGCTTCAAAATGATGTATCATTATGAAAATACAATAATGTAAAAGAAGGCATTTGGATTACATGGAAAACAAGACTACCATCTTAAATAACAGACTTCATTCGCTCATTTGGAATGTCGTTATCTATTTTGCAATCATCTATTTCGGTGAAACAATCTGCGGCGAAATCGGTGGATTATTACTGGAGCCAGCAGCATTCTTTGGATATGGATTGTTTTCTGAAATTGATCTGTTTACCATTATTATCTCCATGATTGTAGCCCGTGGAATCGGAATCGCAGCAGCCCGTGACTACCGAACGATGGACATTCAGAAGTATCAGGATACCTGTGCCCACGGATTACGCATCTGTCTTATTACCGGAGCGATTCTCGCGGCAGGATCCCTTATCGCTTCTTATATTCTGTTTTATCGTACAGGATTCTCCTCCCTAATGGATCCTCCGGCTTTATCCTGTTTTATTTTTGAGCCGCTCCTTTCTTTCCTGTTCCCGCTTCTCTGTCTTCTGAGAGAATTGGCATATATCCGGAAAAAACTTTGTGCGTCCATTTGGTCCGGCATTTTATATATTATTATTTACGCAGTATTCACCTATTTATTGATTGCTTCTGGATGGGCAATTGATGCCATCATTCTGGCACATCTTCTGGCCTCAATTTCCATTGTCTGTCTGCTTATGATTGTTCTGAGTCGTTCCAATCAATCTTTCCGATTCACTACGTCTCATAAGATGAGGGGAACCGGTCGCATGCTGTTAAGCGGCCTGCCAACCGGTTTGGGTTACGCATTATACTCCTTTTCGATTTACCTGTTCAGTCAGGTGCCTATGCTTCCACAGACGACAAAAGCTGCGCAGACTACCCAGATAACCTACGGTTCTGTTTCCTTTGGCGTACAGATTCTGTCCATGCTGATTTCCATCATCCTGATGTCTTCCACGATCATCGTCCTTTCCTGCACAGAATCTTTCTTTGGAAACAAATCCTATTATGAAGGGCGCGCCGTTCTCAAACGGATTCTTGTAAGCTCTTCTGTCATCTGGTTCATTATCGGTATCGTCCTCTTTTTCGTTGCCCCGATATTTACCGATGCTATGCGAATTACCAGCGCAAACGAAATCAACATCACCCTGATCGGCATGCGTATCTGCTCCCTTACCCTATGGAGTCACAGCCTCGTCTGGATGCTGATTCAGTATTATGTAATCAAGCGTAATCACAAAATGTGGATTGCTCTTTGTTCTTCCTTGCTTTTCGGTTTCATATTAATGATTCTGGTCATCAAATTGTTCCCGAGCGTAATGATCATCGCATGGTTACTCTTCGCCTTTACTCCATTTCTGGCGCTTTTGGTTGCATGGATCTGCTACAAAAAAATCACTCGCACTTCTTATGTGGAACCAAGAGCAGAAGTTTCAACCGAAACCTCTGTAAAAGCAAAAATTAAAACTTTTTTACCAAAAACAAAGCACCTGATTCTGGGCCTTGTTGCTTCTATATTGTTTGCAGGTGGATTAATTTTTTCGACTCTTACCTATTATGAAATGGATATGCTTCCGGATGTTTCCAACAAAGCGCTCTTTAACTTTGAGCATCGCTCCAAAGTTCTGGCGAACGACGGAACAACAGTACTCGCGGATCTGTATTTTCCACGGCATGAAACCATAAATAGTCTGAATGAAGTAAGTCCATACGTAGTTCAGGCAATTATTGCAAGAGAAGACTGCCGGTTTTATAACCATATCGGAATTGACCTGAAAGGAATTGCCCGTGCAGCCTTCAGTACGCTCACCGGTCAGGGATTGGAAGGTGGTTCGACCATTACCATGCAGCTGGCCAAGAATACCGTCCTTGCCAATACCAGCCAGCTTCGTACCTTTGATCGTAAGATTTCCGAAATCATCCTTGCCATTCGTATGGAACGGATTTATGACAAAGACTCCATCTTAACCATGTATCTGAACAACACCAACTTTGGAAATGGATACTATGGAATAAAATCCGCATCGAAACATTACTTCCGGAAAGACCCGAAAGACCTGACTTTAGCAGAAGCAGTTGCTCTTTCTACGCTGATTCAAAGACCGAATGATTACCGAATGGCCTCCAACGAGGAAAGTGCTTTAAAAGCTCGTTCCAGAACCTTGAATAGCATGGAACGGGTGGGATATATCACAAAGCAAGAAGCGGAGGATGCTTCTTCCCAGCTTTTGAACTGGGATCCGTTTGAAGTCATCATCAACCACAGCAAAGTTACTCCGGCAATGTACCATGAACCAGTTCTGATTGATCACACCGTATATTTTTCGGTAGACGATGTCTCCAGATATTTTGACCCATACTTATATTTCAGTGCCCGCGAGGAACTGGTTGCTACCTTTGGCACCGGTGGCGTTGCAGAGTTTGACTTAAAAAACAATTCCGTAACCTTAAATGAGGAAACAAAGCCTTGTGAGCTACAGAAGATTAATGATGTCTACTACATGCCTCTTTCGGACCTTTCTGAATTATATGGCATTGATATTTATCAGGATGATGATACCTTATTGATCACTTCCCGCGACCGGGCGCTGATCAGTGCGAAGGTTGTATCCGAAACACCGGTAACCTTCCTGAACTCGGACAATTCTTATGCCGTTGGAAAGCTTCAGCCAGGGGATAAAGTATATATAAAAGATACCGATGGCGATATCTATGAGGGATGGTCCCGGATCCGTACCAACGACAATCTTGTCGGTTACGTTAAATCGAAGGACCTTTCCGGCAGACTCACGGAAAAGGAGGCGGCACCTACCGCAAAAACGCTTACATTTGATGAGCCGCTCCGAATCACCTGGGATAGAACCATTTCTTACACGAATGCTCAAAAGATTTTGGACGAATCCAATGGTGCCTATAACACAATTATGCCTGTCTGCTTTTCCATCAAAGATGGAACCGTAACCGACCGTAACGGAACCATTTCCGAGGGATATATCCAGATGTTTAATGAAGCCGGATTTTACCTCTTCCCGACTTTTGATTATATCGCAGAAGATGATAAAGCCATGAATTCCATGTCCGCGCTTTTAAGCTCTTATTACACGCGAAAATCCCTGATTCAGCAGATTCTTCATTATGTGGATCTCTACCATCTTCCGGGAATCAATATCGATTTTGAGCACATGTATAAGCGGAATGCGAGAGGTTTTACCTGTTTCATCCGTGAACTGAAAGCACAGTTAGAGCCACGGGGTTGTCTGCTCTTTGTTGATGTTATTGCTCCGGATGGTGATGAAAACTGGTCCGGATGTTATGAATACTGGCAGCTTGGAATGGCAACAGATTATATCGTTCTGATGGCCTATGATTTCACCTCCAAAGGTTCCGATACTCCTGGTTCCGGTGCGCCTTATTACTGGGTAGAACGTTCGGTTAACAAGCTGATAAACAGGGAAAATATCCCTGCGGATAAGATCATTCTCTCTATGCCGTTATTCATACGCCTCTGGAATGTGGATAAAGAGACTGGATTAGCGCTTGACAATATAGACCTTGTAATTTCAATGATAAAAGAAAATATACCGGAAAATGCAGAAATCATCTGGTTGGAAAAAGAGCAGCAGCACTTTACCGAATTTATCGGAGACAATGGCATCCTAAAGCAAGCGTGGCTTGAAGATATCGATTCTCTTTCCGTAAAAATGCAGCTAATCCCACAGTACCATCTGTCTGGCGCGGCATTCTATTTAGAGCAATATAGCAATGCGGAAATAAATGCATCCCTTGCGGAGGCAATGGATGTGATATTAGATACACAAGAAAATGAACTTCAGGAGAATTAATTATGAAAGACTTTACAAAATTAGATAACTTGATTAACCGTTTTGTAGACCAGGGAACAAACCCGGGCTGCGCCGTTGCCATTATGCAGGGCGACGAAATGATCTATCATGGCGAAGCCGGATATTCCAACATTGAGTCCGGCAAGAAAATCGATGTGCACAGCATGTTCAGCCAGGCGTCTACCACCAAGCTTTTCACTTATGCCATTCTTGCCATGATCTATGAAGAGGGCGAATTCTTATTCAGCGATCCTCTGTACTATTACCTGCCGGAATGGAAAGACACACAGAAATACGTTGTCCGTCCGAACGGACAGGTGGATGTAGAGCCTTTAGAGAAGCCGATTACCATCCGCGACGCCGTAGATATGATGTGCGGACTTCCTTACTGCATGGTACCATCCGCAAATCCAACGACTCCTACGCTGGCTGCTATGAGCCGTGAAATGGCAGAACTCTTAAAGAAGGGTCCAAGCACCATTGCCGAAGAAGTTCATGTTATGGCAAACGTTCCTGTCATGTTTGAGCCGGGCAGCCATTGGCAATACGGCTTCGGTTCCGAAATTACCGGTGTTTTAGTAGAGACCTTCACCGGCAAACCGTTAAGACAGGTATTTAAAGAGCGCATCATCGAGCCATTAGGCTTAAAGGATGCCGACACCTTGGTAAACGATGGAAATAGAGACAAAATCGTTACCACCTATTTCAAGAAAGATGGTCAGTTTAAATCTGCCCCTGGCTTCTCTGTTGCAGAAGAAGGCACCGTTCCGGTTGGCGCTCGTCCAACCCTCTTAATCAGTGCTCATGACTTCGCAGTTTTCATGCAGATGCTGGCAAACGGCGGAACCTACAAGGGAGAGAAATTCTTAGGCGCCGGTACCGTTGCTATGCTTCATGAGAATCACCTTGGTGATGCTCAGATGGCCGATTTC
>JAZUHV010000270.1:0-3540 GCA_045641925.1 Butyrivibrio sp. | reverse complement strand
CTTTCTGCATTCATTACCAGCCCAGCTTTCTTCTTGGTAATCTTTGTAGCATTCGGTTCTGCAACCACCATGTTCTACTGGACCAAGTGGTTGACTAAGATTCTCGGCGCAAGCACCAAGGAAGGTGAGCATGATGTTACCCAGAAGAATGAGTACATTTCCATGTTTGGCCATGCAGTTTTAGTGATCGCTTTGGCAGCAGGCTTCCCATTGCTCAGCAAGTTTGTTTTAGAGCCTATGTTGAGCCTTGATGTTATGTTTGGCGAGGGTGCACAGGTTGTATCTAACACCAACCTCATCGTAATGGTGGTAATGATTCTTGGCGTATTCATCGTTCCTGTTCTTTCTTATGCATTTACAAAGAAGTATAACAAGAAGCAGGTTCTTGGTTACATGAGCGGTATTAATACCGGTGACAATAAGCATTTCGTAGATTCCTTCGGTCAGCCAAAGGAATTAGAGGCACACAACTGGTACATGGAAGCTCTTTTCTCTGAAAAGAAATTGTTCATGCCATGTGTTGTTATTGCTACGGTTTGCATTGTTGTATTCTTATGCTTAACAGTAGGAGGTGCGTTCTAATGGATTGGAATTGGAATTTAATTATTCGCATTGCCGTACCGGTACTTTTCGTAATTCTCGCACCTTTTGTAGGTGGCTTCTTAGAAGGCTTGGATCGTAAGATTTCTGCAAGAATGCAGGGCAGAAAAGGCCCATCCGTTCTTCAGCCATTTTATGATTACAAGAAGTTAATGAAGAAAGAGAACGTGTTTGTAAATCCTTTACAGACTATGTTAATTGGTTGCTACTTTGTATTTATTTTAGCTACCGGCGTTATGCTCTTTGCAGGTCTTGACCTGTTATTATGCTTCTTCTCTTTGTCAACTGCTGTGGTATTTTTGATCATTGCATCCACTACCACCAGCACCCCATACACCGCTATGGGTACACAGAGAGAATTGTTACAGATGATGGCTTATGAGCCAATGGTTCTTTTGACTGCAATTGGTCTTTTCCAGGCAACAGGAAGCTTTAAGGTAAATGAAATCGTTGCTGGAAATATTCCTGCAGTAGCGTATGCACCTGGTTTCTTCTTAGGCTTTGTATTCATCTTAACCATTAAGTTTAGAAAGTCTCCGTTCGATTTATCTGCATCTCATCATGCACATCAGGAAGTGGTACGTGGTATCACCACTGAAATGATCGGACGTCAGTATGCAACCATTATGTTGGCAGAGTGGTATGAGAATGTATTCCTTCTCGGTGTGATTGGATTGTTCTTCATAACTTCTAATCCATTCAGTATCCTTTGGACCATCGGAGCAATCCTGGTTGTTTACTTTATTGAAATTTTGATTGACAACACATCTGCACGTGTAAACTGGAAGCTGATGTTAAAGAGTGCATGGATTGCAACTTTAATCTGTGGCGGCATCAATTTCTTAGTTCTGCATTTCGTTAAATAGGAGGTAAATTATGAAGAGTATGCATAAATCTCCATGGTTGTTACATTATGATGGATCCAGCTGTAATGGTTGTGATATTGAAGTATTGGCATGTACCACAACGGTTTATGATGTTGAGCGTTTTGGTGTTGTAAATACTGGTAACCCAATGCACGCGGACATCTTTTTGGTTACTGGTGGTATCAATTCTCAGAATGCTGATGTAGTAAAGCAGATTTACGATCAGATGCCTGAACCAAAGGTTGTTTTGGCTGTTGGTACCTGTGCTTGTACTGGTGGCGTTTTCAAGGAATGCTATAATATCCGCGGCGGTGCGGATACCGTTATTCCGGTAGATATTTATGTGCCGGGATGCGCTGCAAGACCTGAGTCCATCATCGATGGCGTTGTGCAGGCAGTCGGATTGTTCCAGAAGAAGCATGAAGAAATGGAAGCTGCACGTAAGAATGGAAAGGGGGAAAACTAAAAAATGGAAGATTTAGGAAAAAACATTTTTAAGATTGAAAAGACGGAACTCCCTAACGTCGCTGCGAATAAGTTACAGGATGGCTGGAAACTCGGACAGGCTTGCTGCTGTTTTGTAGAAGCTGATCAGGTATATGAAGTAAGCTATTCTTTCTGCAAGGGCCTTGAGGTAGAACATTACCGTGTGGTTGTTGCCAGAGATGAGGAAATTCCAAGCATCTCTTATACATATGGATGCGCATGCTTCTATGAGAATGAGATGAAGGAATTATTTGGATTAAATGTGGCTGCCATGGAAGTGGATTTACAGAACAAATTGTACCGTATTGAGGCGGAGACACCATTTGTTCCAGCCAAGAAGGAGGAAGCATAATGGGTAAACTGAGTGTTGTTCCATTTGGACCACAGCATCCGGTATTGCCGGAGCCAATTCATTTGGACCTGGTTTTAGAGGATGAGAAGGTTGTAGAAGCGGTTCCTTCCATTGGTTACATCCATAGAGGATTGGAAAGCTTAGTAAAGAAAAAGAATTTTAATGATATGGTATATGTAGCAGAACGTATCTGCGGTATCTGCTCCTTTGGACATGGCTGGGGCTATTGCAAGTCCGTAGAGGATATCTTTGGCGTAGAAATCCCTGAGAGAGCAGAATATTTACGTTCCATTTGGATGGAAATGTCCAGATTACACAGCCACTTATTGTGGTTGGGTTTGTTGGCCGATGGTTTTGGCTTCGAGTCCCTGTTCAATCATTGCTGGAGACTTCGTGAGAAGATTCTTGATATGTTTGAAATGTCCACCGGTGGACGTGTAATTTTCTCTGTAAATAAGGTGGGTGGTGTCCTTAAGGATGTGCCTGCAGATATGTTAAAGTCCTTCGTAAAGCAGTTAGACGAAATGGACAAGGACCTTCGCGAGACCTGTGCTGTATTCTTAAATGATTACACGGTAGAGAACCGTTTGAAGGGCATTGGTATCCTGACTCCGGAAGATGCGATCCGTCTGGGCGCTTGTGGCCCAATGCTTAGAGCATCCGGCATTGAGGTGGATATCCGTAAGACCAATACCTATGGTGCTTACAAGAATTTAGACTTCCAGGTAATCACCAGCAAGGATTGTGATAGCTACGCTCGCTGCGAGGTTCGTATTGGCGAAATCTTCCAGTCCATTGAAATCATTCGTCAGTGCGTTGCACAGATTCCGGATGGTGAGATTGCTGTTCCTGTGAAGGGATTCCCTAAGGGAGAGGCATTTGTCAGATTAGAACAGCCACGTGGTGAGGCTTTCTATTATGCAAGAGCAAACGGAACTCAGTTCTTGGATCGTTTCCGTGTTCGTACCCCGACATTTGCTAACCTTTCTGCATTGATGGAAACCGTGAAGGGTGCACAGTTTGGTGATGTGCCACTTCTCGTATTAACAATTGATCCTTGTATCAGTTGTACAGAGCGATAGGAGGGGATTGATATGGCAAAGATTATGGCATTTACCAAAACCGCTATGAGAAACTTATTCTCTAAGCCAGTAACCACTTCTTATCCGGCTGTACCAAAGGAATATCCTGAGCGTACCAGGGGACATGTTTCCAACAAGATTGAAGACTGTATTT